>CACZSC010000001.1 GCA_902783755.1 uncultured Ruminococcus sp.
CGACGCTGTCCTCCTTCATTCGCTTCTCGTCCTTCGCGACGTCAGCCGGAACCGTGAAGGAGTGTATCCTCGTGGGAAGATCGAAAGCCACCTCGCTTTCGGAGGGTATGATGTCGAACACGAGCGTGTCTATGACCTGTTCCAGCACCTGCTCGTACGAAGCGATCACGAAAGAGTTGAGGGTATCACTGTCCCTTTTCCCGGAGATTTTCGTCCTGACCATCATGAATGGCACGCAGACGGGGCCTCTCTCGTTCTGCTTTCTTATGTATTCCTTCATCCATCCCACTGCAAGGCCACTCAGCCTGCCGCAGAGTCTCCCGGGATCCCCGCTGCCTCTGAGGATCCGCGGCCTGTCCTCTTCCGCCGCGTACTCTTCCAGAAGATCCTTTATGTAATCGGTCGTCGGATGCAGAGCCTGCGGAAAAGGAAGGTTCTCCTCCCGGCACTTCTGCTGCAGCCAGGAGAAGGCGTCCTTCACCATATTGCCGTAACTCTTATTCTGAGTTGATAATATAAAGCCGGCTATATAGCTCTCCTGCTCGTCGAACCGGCCGTGCTCGTCCAGGCATATGTAGTATTTCATGATTTTTTCCCTTTCGGATTCGGTATCCGGATCGTCACCGAGATGTCTGCTTGAGCGCGATACCGATTATACGCTGAAGTTCATCCGCGAAATAAAGAGTATAACGTCAACGAAAATCACATAATTTTCACGAATTATGTGATTGGAATCACACTTTTTGTAGTTTTTATGTGATTTTTGCGCAGCGCGTGCTACTCAGGCACTACCGCGTGCCATATTTCTCATCTCCCTGTTCCTGATCAGTATAATACGTGAAAAACCTCATGTACATCTGTCTGCACAGCTGTTCGTCTCCCCATCCCAGCGGGTCGCCGGCGACTGTCAGTAAACTGAAAGGCTTCTCATACGCGACCGTATCAGGCAGGTTGTCCCAAAGCGAGAGGCATTTCTCGTCGAAGTCGCGCAGATCCGTGTCTTCCCTCTCATATATATCTCGTAAGGCTTTTGTAAGCTTTTTCCCGAAAACGTCCGTATCGGTACCGGGCCTGTCAAACAAAGCAATGGTATGAGATATGACATCGTTCTCATCCGAAGAGAACTCAAGATCAAGCAGATCCCCGTCACCGCTGTTTTCCATGAACAACCTGTCAAGGGTCTCAGAGTACGCTTTCCACTCTTCGAGACCCGCACTGTACAATAAGGCATGCACGATCAGCTCTTCCATGATGATCTCCGTTCCAAATGATATATATCCGATATGTACTTCAAAATATGACAGTCAGCAAGACGCATGACCGATACCGGCGTCAGCCCGCTGCATCCTCCCCGGGTATTTCTTCATCCGCGTCCGGGGCCGGCGCATCCTCCGGAACAGCTTTCACGGGAACGGCGCTACTCAGGAACAGGCCCGTGAACAGGAGGAACACTGCCCTCAGAACCATGGCTGTTATGACCAGTACCGTTAAGGTGACCATCGGGCGGGGCAGCTCTTCCAACGCTCCCCGCGGCAGTCTGCTGAACTGCACGGTGGCAAAACACAGCGATACAGCGACGGCCAGGGCCGGAGCAAACCACACGTATCTCACGAACCTCTTCTGTCTGACCGCCAGGATCAGGATAAGGGCAAGAAGGATCCATGCGATGTCCGCGCTTACCGCAAATCTGAGATTCAGCAGATACTGCGCTTCGAACTCCTTATAGATACAGAACATGACGGTTAGCTCGGCCGCCGCAAGCACGATCCGGGCCAGAGAGACGAAAAGCAGCGCTTTCGTTTTCCTGAGAAAAAGGAACACGGAGAAGGCGATAAGGGCAAGGAAATCGGCCGGCACTCCCATGAGCGCCCAGATATGCGCCAAACTCAGAATGCCGTTCGAATATCTGTATTCCAGCCAGAACAGAACGGCAACAAGAACCAGGCAGACCGCGGCGCCCGTGAATGCGAATGCTTTGTATCTCTTTTTTTCGTTTTTCATGCCATGCCCCCGTTGTTGTTATCCGGTGTTGTTCCAACCCGGTTAATCACACTTTTTTTACGATTTACGTGATCAAAATCACACTTTTTGGCGTTTTTATGTGATTTTTGCGTGTACGGTCTTCTACGTCACCATAACAGATCATATAAATATCACAAAATAATGAGGAAGCGTATTTTTAACTCCGTCTGTCCCGTTTCTGCCTCCCGTCAGCTTGTAAGCCACCGATGGGGAAAAGTCCCGTATGAAGGCGTTGAGTGAAGGAGTCGGATTGTTGCCTGCTTTCACCTCCACAGGCACTGTTTCTCCGTTTTTCTCTATGAGGAACTCTATCTCCTGCACGTCACTGGGCCTGTAATAGTAAAGCGTATATCCGCGCTTTACAAGGCATTCGGA
>CACZSC010000002.1 GCA_902783755.1 uncultured Ruminococcus sp.
CTCGGCGCCCTCCGCGTGTATGACCTCGGCTACGTCCCTGACGGCGTACTCACTGCCCCTGAAGACGACCTTCCCGGTCTGGTGCGGGTACAGGACGTCGGTCTCCTCCCGGCGGATCCCGAAGACCTCCGAAAGCTCCCCTGCCGGGGTCTTCCCGGTCCAGCACAGGTCCGTCCCGTCCACGGTGCCGAGATGGTACGTGGCGAGAAGCGTCCCGCCGTTTTTCACGTATCCCGCCAGGTTCTCCACGGTCTCACGGTCCGTCATGTAGAGCATGGGCGCTATGACCAGCCTGTACTTTCCGAGATCGTCCCGTGGATGCACCACGTCGCAGTTCACCGCCCGGCTCCACAGGGCGTAGTGGTATCCGTAGCATGTCTCTATGTATTTCTTGTCGTTCTTTATGAACCCCTGGCAGTCCTCCAGGGCCCAGCGGTTCTCCCAGTCCAGAAGGATGGCGCATTCCGCCCTGACTTCCGTCCCCGCGATCTCGCCGGTCTTTCTGAGTATCTCCCCGGTCCGGGCGACGGATCTGAACACCCTCGTGTCAGCCGTGCCGTCATGCCCCACCACGGCTCCGTGCATCTTTTCGGAGGAGCCCCTGCTCTTCCTCCACTGGAAATACTGGACGCTGTCCGATCCGTGGGCCACGGCCTGGACGGACGACAGGACGTCCATTCCGGGCTTCTTCGGCTTGTTGTACTCCCGCCAGTTCACGAGGCTGGGAGTGCTCTCCATCAGGAAGAAGGGCCTGCCCTTCAGGCAGCGGTAGAAATCGTGCCAGAAGGCCGTCTCGGAGGCCGTCAAGGCGTCATCGCCGGAATGCCAGAGGGGATATGAGTCCCACGAGGCGAAATCCAGGACGTCCCTGAACCTGAAATAGTCGAGGTCCCGGAAGTCGTACTGCATGTTGGTGGTCACGGGCAGGTCCGGGTTCTCCGCCTTCAGCGGAGCGGTCTCGCTCCTCATGAAGTCCACGGTCTGGCGGGTGACGAACCTCTTCCAGTCCAGGGTGAGCCCGTGGATGCTGGTATCGGAATATGCCGAAGGGGACTCGATCTCCGAAAAGTCCCGGTAGGTATGGCTCCAGAACCTGGCCCAGTAGGCCCGGTTGAGCTCTTCTATGTCATTATGGTACTTTTCCCTCAGATATTCCCTGAAGGCCTCCTGGCACAGGGGACAGTGGCACTCTCCCCCGTATTCGTTGGATATGTGCCAGCCGATCACCGCCGGGTCCCGGGAATATCTCTTCGCCAGCTCCGTGTTTATGATCCTGACCTTCTCCCTGTATACCGGGGAGGTGTAGCAGTGGTTGTGCCTCTCCCCGAAGCGGATCCGGGTACCGTCCGGCCTCACCCTCAGCACTTCCGGATACTTCGCGGCGAGCCATCTGGGCCTGGCACCCGATGGGGTGGCAAGGATCACCTTCCCGCCGTTCTTCCTTATCTTATCTATTATCTCGTCAAGGAACGAGAAGTCGAACCTTCCCTCCTCGGGCTCAAGCTCCGCCCAGGAGAAGATGCCGAGGGTCATCTCGTTGCACCCGGCCTCCTTCATGAGCCGCATGTCCTCGTCCCAGATCTCCTTCGTCTCCTTCCACTGCTCCGGATTGTAGTCCGCACCGTGGACGAAACGCGGGAACGACGGGTTGACGTATTTCCTTCCGTTATCTTTATCCTGCATTTTTGATCCGCTCCTTATGCTTCGTAAAAATCAAAGATAGCTGACCGGAATGACATGATCATTTCCGCGTATGGTAACAAGATCGTCATACATGCAGACGACCCCGCCCGGACCGCGCTGAACTCCGGGGATCCTGTCGAGCACCGAAAAAGCATCCGTATCACGCTTCTGCGGGTCGGCATGTTTCTTCATCTCTATGGGATAGAGAATTCCTCCGTCTTCGATCAGCAGGTCGATCTCGTTCATGTCCTTATCCCGGTAGAAGTAAAGCGGCGGTTCGAGGATCCCTCTGTTGCAGTAGCTCTTGATGATCTCCGAAACGACAAAGCTCTCAAAGAATGCGCCTGCCATTGCTCCGCTTTTCAGAACACCGACAGTGTTCCATTTCGTCAGATATGCTGCAAGCCCGGTATCGAGGAAATACAGCTTCGGGGTTTTGACCGCCCTTTTCGTAATATTGTTGGAATATGGGCGCAGCAGATATACGAGATTCGATGCGACAAGGATCGACATCCAGCGGTCAGCGGTAGGCTGACTGATCCCGACATCTCTTGCAAGAGAGGCAAGATTTAAGAGCTGCCCCGTAGCTGCAGCCGCAGCGGTCATAAACTTTGTGAATCTGACCGCGTCGCCGATCCCGGTCAGTTCCCTGACGTCGCGCTCAATGTAGGTTCTGACGTATGCACCGTAGAACATCTGCCAGTCAAAATCAGGATTCCCGCAAAGATCGGGCATGCTTCCGCGGTGGATCGTTTCCCAGACCTCGTCGTATGAGACATGAGCAAGGTGTTTTTCCCTTTCAGAGAAGTAACCGTCGGTCGGGAGAAAAGGCAGATCGAAGCCGACGCCGTGCGTCTCTCGCAAGGAGAAGCCGAGAAGCGTGATGAGGCCGATCCTCCCGGCAAGAGATTCGCTGACATTCTTCATCATCCTGAATTGCTGGGAACCGCACATGAAAAACTGTCCTTTTTTGTGGTCCCGGTCAAGGATCATCTTGATCTGCGGGAACAGTTCAGGCGCTTTTTGGATCTCATCGACAAAAACAGGCGGCGGATTGTCCTTGAAGAAGGTCCCGCTCTCTTCCTTTGCGCTTGCCAGCTTCACCATGTCATCCATAGTGGCATAGTTGATACCTTCTGTCATCTTTTTTAACATGGTCGTCTTTCCGACCTGTCTCGGCCCGGCGACAAGAACAGCTCCGAACATTTTTGAAAGCTGTTCGACCGCCGCTTCAGCATGGCGCGGAATATACATCAGATCACCCTCTCCGTCCAATTCAATATTCGATATTATTATAGCCGAAACAGGAAAAAATATCAAGCCTTTTCGGAAAAATCACAGAAACCGTGCCGGAAAGCACCCTGCCGCAAAGACCGCCCTTTTCCGGGCGGTGAACAAATGTTTCTATCCGGATACAGCCGTTGCAAGTCCCGTCCCGTTATGGTATCATTTGTACGGAAGATCTGAAATATGACTCAACGGAGGATGACATGGAAAGGATACTGAGAACGGCACTGGCGGTCACGCTGCTCCTTTCGTTCGCGGGAGTGCCGGTGCTGCTTGCGGGCTGCGCCGGAAGCGGTCAGGAAAGCTGTATACCGAAGTCAAAGATAGAGGGAAGCTCCCTTTACGTGAGAAAAGTGGAAAACATGCCCGAGGACTTCATCCTCGGCATGGACGCGTCCTGCGTGCCCGCCCTTGAGAACAGCGGGGTGAAGTACTATGACTTTGACGGGGAGGAGCAGGACGTCTACCGGACCCTCGCCGAGAACGGGGTGAACTATATCCGGGTGAGGATCTGGAACGACCCCTATGACGCGGAAGGCCGGGGATACGGCGGCGGCAACTGCGACATAGACAACGCGGTGGCCATAGGAAAGAGGGCCACGCAGTACGGCATGAAGCTCCTCGTGAACTTCCACTATTCCGACTTCTGGGCGGATCCCGGCAAGCAGTATGCCCCGAAGGCCTGGAAGGATATGGAGATCGAGGACAAGACCCAGGCACTGTATGACTACACGAAAGAGTCCCTTGAGAAGCTGAAGGAGGCCGGCGTGGACGTGGGCATGGTGCAGATCGGCAACGAGACCAACGGCACCTTCTGCGGGGAGAAGATCTGGTTCAACATGCAGTATCTCTTCTCGGCGGGCTCGAAGGCCGTCCGGGAGGTCTTTCCCGGAGCGAAGGTGGCTTTGCATTTCGCCAACCCCGAAAAGATCACCAATTATCAGGAATACGCGAAGAAGCTGGCATATTACGACGTGGACTATGACGTGTTCGCCTCGTCCTACTATCCATACTGGCACGGCACCCTCGACAATCTGGCACAGGTGCTGTCGGAAGTCGCGGAGACCTACGGCAAGCAGGTCATGGTCATGGAGACCTCCTACGCCTTCACTTCGGAGGACTCGGACTTCTCCGGCAATACCATCTCGGACGGGGGCAACGTGGCAAAGCCCTATCCCTACACTGTCCAGGGCCAGACCAATTCCGTGCGGGACGTGATCGACACCATAGTCAACAGGACGAAGAACGGCATAGGCGTGGTCTACTGGGAAGGGACCTGGATCACAGTCGGCACCGAATCCTGGGAGAAGAACAGCGAACTGTGGGAGAAGTACGGCTCCGGATGGGCCTCCAGCTACGCCTCGGAATACGATCCGAATGACGCCGGGAAATACTACGGCGGATGCGCTGTGGACAACCAGGCCTTCTTTGACGCCCAGGGAAGACCCCTCGAGTCCCTCAGACTGTTCAATCTCGTGAGATACGGGAACGAGACCGAGCTTCTGGCCGACGCCCTGGAGGATGTCAGCCTGACGGTCGACCTCAACGGCGACATAGAGCTGCCGGAGACTGTCAACGCCATCATGGCTGACTCGTCGAAGCAGCAGGTGCCGGTGGTGTGGGACATCTCGGAAGAAAAGATCGAAGCCATGAAGAGCGGCGGGGTCGCAAAATACACGGTCACCGGGGAGGCCGGGGGCATGAAGGCCGTCTGCTACGTCTCCATGGTCGAATTCAACTACCTGAAGAACAGCAGCTTCGAGGACGGGACCGACGACTTCTGGACCGTGAACGAGACGGGATCCGCGAACGAGCTGTATGTGGAGAAGAAGGGCACCGACTCCCTGACCGGGGAATGGCACTACCACTACTGGAGCGCCGCCCAGAACAGCGTGGAGTTCACCCTTGAGCAGACCGTGGA
>CACZSC010000003.1 GCA_902783755.1 uncultured Ruminococcus sp.
CACCCCGAGCGCGGTCATCAGCTCCACGGCCGTCGTGACGAACATACTTCTCAATGCGGTCCTCATATTCGGACTGTTCGGACTGCCAAGGATGGAAGCCGTAGGCGCCGCCCTTGCCACCACGATAGCCAGGGCCATAGAGCTGATCCTCTGCATCACGGTCTCCATGGGACGCACGTTCATCAGGCCGGATTTCAGAAAACTGTTTTCCCGGTTCAGGGAGCTCACGAGAGACTTCTTCCGCCATCTGTTCCCGCTTGTGGGAGGCTGCATTCTCTGGGGCATAGGATTCGCGGCGTATACCGCCGTCATCGGACATATGGGAACTGACGCCGCCGCTGCGAACTCCATAGCGGCAGTGATCAGGGACCTCATCTGCTGTCTCTGCAACGGAGTCGGCAGCGCCGCAGCCATAATGGTAGGCAATGAGCTGGGAGCCGGAAAACTGGAGCTCGGCAAGGCTTACGGCATTAAGCTGATGAAGATCTCCTTCGTCATCGGCTTCATATCAACGGGCATCGTGCTCGCCCTCACTCCGCTGGTGGTCAACTCGGTCATCCTCACCGATGAGGCAAGATCCTATCTTGTCGGAATGATGATCATCATGGCGGTATATATGATAGGCAGATCGTTCAACACGGTAGTCATAAACGGTGTCTTCACCAGCGGCGGGGATACCAAATTCGATATGTACAGCCTTGCGGTATGCCTGTGGGGATTCGCCCTGCCCCTGTCCATTCTCGGTGCTTTCGTCTTCGGCTGGCCCGTGCTTGCAGTATATGCATGCACCTGCCTCGACGAGGTCGGAAAGATCCCCTGGGTGCTAGCAAGATTCAGAAAATACATATGGGTAAAGAACCTGACAAGAGACTTGAAAGAATGAGGTGACTGCATGAAAAAATGGCACAAGAGCTATACATACGCAATCATCACGGTCGCCGTGATCATTGCTGCGTTCCTGCTGTTCTGGTGGCTGGAAAACCGTCCCTTCACTTTCAGCGGAAGCGACGGGATATCCCATCGGCTGGAGACCTGGACGCCGGCTTCGGCGGTATCGGGCAAAGCCCACTCCGTCGAAGGGAAGATACTTTACTATAAGATTGACTGCTTCAAGAGTTTCCTGTTCCTAAGCAGCTATGAGGGACCGGAAAAAGCCGGACGCAGTTTCCAGGCCAGCGATCTGAAATCTGCCGATGAGATCGGGGCCATCGCCGTCCTGTATTACGACCGTGCTCTCGCCTTCACATATACGAACGGAGCCGGAGCATACCGCAACGACTGCACGGTCTATATTCTGGATCCCGGAACCCTGGAGGTGCTGGCTAAGGAGACCGTCAGAGGCGCCTCGCCTGCCGCCACCTCATCCGGAGGCGACCGATACGGGGACGCTCCGACTAAAGCCGCCTGCCGGAGCGCAGCGGAACGGCTCGTGGAAGGGCTGAACAAATAACGGAAAGGACAAGAGCCATGGGATGTTTCAGATCGATAGATGAGGCGAGGGAATATTTTCGCGGCGATACCTTCGCCATGACCAACGGTATTAAGATAGACTCCCTGTCGGATGAGAAATGCACATGCAGCATCAGGATCAGGGACGACCACAGGAATGCCATGGGCGGCATCATGGGAGGCGTCATATTTACCCTGGCGGACTTCGCGATGGCGGTTATGAACAACAACCTTCACCGCCCCACGGTAGCCATGGACATGAACATAAGTTTTCTCGCGTCATCGAAAGGCGAACACCTTACCGCGTGCGCGAAATGGGTCAAGGACGGAAAGAACACCACTGCGTGCACGATCCTCATAACAGACGAGTTCGATAAGAAGATCGCCCTTGTCACGGGGACCGGGTTCAAAATCGCAGACTGACCGGACCGATAACAGCTTCGATATTATAGAAAAACAGACGAAAGTCTGTTTTTTCTCTCTTAATAATGTAGTATATATTTACAATTAAAGGCGTTTCTGTTAGAATACTAGGTGTGTATTTACCCCGTCAAATTCACTTGGAGGTCGAATCGAATGGGCATAACATTTCGCGGTGGAGTGCATCCGAAAGAGAACAAGTCTCTCAGCAATTCCGCTCCGCTGCGTGTATTCAACGCGACCGGCGAGATGATCTTCCCTCTCTCCCAGCACATAGGCAGGCCTGCCAGAGCTGTGGTGAAAAGGAACGACCAGATCTCCGTCGGACAGCTGCTGGCCGAGGCTGACGGATTCATCTCGGCAAACGTTTATTCCTCCTGTTCCGGAAAGGTCAAGGCCATAGAAAAGCGCCGCACCATCTCGGGGACTCTGCAGGAATGCGTCGTCATAGACAATGACGGTCTTTACACTCCGGAGGCTCCGGAGGAGGAAAGCAGGCCCGCAGGCATCCGAGAGATGACGAGCCAGGAGATCATCGACTGCGTCAAGCAGGCCGGGATCGTGGGGCTCGGCGGCGCCGGATTCCCGACTCATGTCAAGCTGGCTCCTAAGAACCCGGACAAGATCAGCTACGTGATCGCAAACGGCGCGGAGTGCGAACCCTATCTGACATGCAACGACATACTGATGAGGGAGCATCCGGAGGAGATAGTCGAAGGTCTGGAAATAATCCTGAGGCTGTTCCCCAACGCCGAGGGAGTCATAGCCATCGAGAACAACAAGCCCGAGGCCATCGAAGCGATGAAGAAAGCCTCCGAAGGCAGAAACAGGATAAAGGTCCTGGAGCTCGAGACCAAATACCCACAGGGCGGTGAGCGCAGCCTTATAAAGGTCATTGCCGGAGTGGACTTCCCTGTCGCGATGCTTCCTGCCGACGTGGGGTGCATCGTGGACAACGTGGCCACCATATACGCGATCAGAAGGGCATGCATAAACGGCGAGAAGCTCCTTTACCATATAGTCACCATATCCGGTGAAGCAGCTGCCAATCCCGGCAACTACGTGGTAAGGGAAGGCACCCTCCTTTCCGAACTGGTCGAATTCGCCGGCGGCGTCAAGGAAGGGACCGAACTGAAGAAAGTCATAGCCGGCGGCCCCATGATGGGCATGGCGCTCGGTTCACTGGATGTCCCGGTAGTCAAGACGACCAACGGGATCCTGCTCCTTCCGGAGGACGGGACGGAGAAGGCTTTCAAACAGATGACCAACTGCCTGCGCTGCGGA
>CACZSC010000004.1 GCA_902783755.1 uncultured Ruminococcus sp.
TACCATAGGTATGGCCTTCCTTAAAGGTCAGGCCCCTGATCCGACAATGATAAACAGTACGATATGCACAGTTGAGTTCAGGGTTAAGGACAACGCCGTGTCTGGAGAAACAGTTATAAAAGTGACGGGGGTCGCAAGCGGAGCGGAAGGAGAACTTCCTGTATCCAATACTAACGGAGTCATAACCATCGAAGGCTCCGCACCTGTTGACACCACTGACACAACAGATCCGGGGATAACGGTGGATACCGAAAAGAGCGGTGATCCTAATGTGACAGAGGAATGGAAGAATCCGTTCAACGACGTGTTTGCCACCGACCCGTATTACGAGGCGGTGAAATACGTATACGTGAACGGGATCTTCAACGGAGTGGCGGCCGACAGGTTCGCCCCCGCCTCCACGATGACCAGGGCCATGTTCGTGACGGTCCTCGGAAGGATAGAGGGAGTGGACCAGAACAACTACCCCGAGAGCACGTTCAAGGATGTGGAGCAGGGGACCTGGTATACGCCGTACGTGTCCTGGGCGAACGAGTTCGGTATAGTCAAGGGATACGATTCCGAACGGTTCGGCCCCAACAACCAGATAACCATCGAGCAGGCGGTAGTCATAATCGGACGCTTCGCGAGATATACCGGTAACCTGACCGAGGAAGCTCTCAAGACGTACCTGCGCGATACGGGGATGAGCGTATCCGACTGGGCCCTCGAGGACATGTGCTGGGCTCTGGCAGAGGGCATATACAAGCCGGCGGAAGGGGCGTCCCCCCAGGATCCGGCGCCCAGGAGCCTCATCGCCGAGATGCTCTTCGCCTTCCAGAACTGGAGAACGAAATAACGGAAAGACCGACAGAAAACCTGCGCGGACGGATCGCCTGACCCGCCCGCGTTTTTCGTTCCGCGGAGGCCTCAGGCTATTGCCTGAAAGGGCGCTTGGTGGTATAATCACATCGATATGTATCTTACTGAAAAAGGAGGCGGCCACGACGGAACTGCAGTTTGAAAAGACAATGGCGGAATACGGAATGGACCGCCTTGCGAAGAAAAAGGGAGCCGTGCTGGTGGGCTTTTCCGGGGGAGCCGATTCGTCCTGCCTCCTTGCGCTAATGAAGGAGTGGACCGGAAAGAACGGAACGGACCTTTACGCGTGCCACGTGAACCACCTCATAAGAGGGGAAGAGGCCGACGCGGACCAGCATTTCTGCGAGAAGATGTGCAGGGATCTTGACATCCCGCTGTTCGTATACAGGCTCGACGTTCCCGCGTATGCCGAAAAAAACAGGCTGGGCATCGAAGAGGCGGCGAGGAAACTGCGCTACGGAGCCTTCGGGAAGGCGCTGGGCGAGATAGGAATGCCCGCTGTCATCGCCACTGCCCACAATGCCGACAACAACCTCGAGACCGTGATCTTCAACATGATGAGGGGATCCGGCACCAGAGGCATGGCAGGCATATCCCCCGTGCGGGACGGGCGGTTCATCAGGCCCCTCATAAAGGACGGGTCCGACGAGATCCGGGAGTGGTGCCGGGAGCACGGGATCAGCTACGTTACGGATTCCACCAACAGCGACGAGAGCCTGTCGCGCAATCTCATACGCAGGAGGCTCATCCCCGAGATAAAGAAGGTGACCGGGGCGGGGCTGGATTCCTTCTCCCGCATGACCGACATCGTGCGGAAGGACAGCGAGTTCCTCGACGGCATCGCGGCGGCATACCTGCCGGGCAGGATGACGCGGATAGGACGGAGGGTCCTTCAGGAACTGGATCCGGCCATCTCGTCGAGGATCGTGCGCAAGATGTATTCGAACCTGAAGGGGACTCCGGCGGATCTGTCAGCCTATCACACCGAGAAGGCCCTCGAGATCTGCAGGGGTACATCCGAGAATTCACTGGACCTTCCGGGGGACGTGGTCTTCCGTGCGGACAGGAACATCGCCAGGGTAGTGAAACGGGTTGCCGCGGACACGGTCCCCCCGGAAAACCGGTACCTGTATTCCGAGGATGCTCCGGTTTTCGACAATTCAAGGTACAGAGTCGAATTCATAAAGGGGGAGATCCCCGAAAAAACGCAGGAAGCTTCGGCGCCGGACGAAAATATTTACAAATTATCTATAATAAGCACCGTCAGATTTGATAAAATAATAGGAAGGCTGATGATCAGGTCGAAAGCCGACGGCGACACCTACCGCTACGGCGGGATGACCAGAAAAGTCAAGAAGCTCCTGAACTCCAGAAAGCTCACGTCCCGTGAAAAGGAACTGTATCCCGTAGTCTGCGACGACGAGGGCATACTGTGGATCCCGGGCTTCCCGCCCAGGGACGGCGTACGCTTTGAAGGGGAGGGAGAGCCTCTTTCCCTGGTGTTCAGGGAATACGCGCCGCCGGGA
>CACZSC010000005.1 GCA_902783755.1 uncultured Ruminococcus sp.
ATAATGTCCTTCGGCGACATGGACGAGACCGCGGAATACTCCCGCGAGCTTGTTGAGAGATTCTTCTGATAGCACAATACGGAAAGAAACCCGACCGTTTCCTTCCGTTCCGAGTGCTGATTCAGGCGGGGACGGTGAACGCCCCCGCCGGTTTTATAGAGGTGGATATGTCAAGATATTTCAAAGATCATTATCAGGTTATAATCATCGGCGGGGCTCTCGCCGGCATGTCCTGCGCCCTCCAGCTCCAGGCGAAGGGCGTCAATGACATACTGATACTGGAGAAGCACAACATGCCGGGCGGCCTGGCCACGGACTTCGTCCGCAACGGGTTCGAGATCGAGGCAACGCTCCACGAGATGATGTCCATAGGCACGAAGGACAACAGGCTGAAAGTGGGCCAGTTCTTCGACGACATGGGCGTGGACATCGACTGGCTCCATGTCCCCGAGTGCTACCGTGCGGTCCTCCCGAATTCCGGACTGGACGTCACGCTCCACGAAGGCTACGAGAACGTGGCTAGGGAGATCGACGCCGTGGTCCCGGGATCCTATGAGAAGGTCCACGAGTTCATGCTCCTCTGCAGAAGGGTGTACGACAGCATGAACATCCTTTCGGTGACACACATGAGCAAGGTGCAGATGCTCCTGAAGCATCCGGACTTCGTAAAGACCGTGGGATATTCCGCAACCGAGGTCATAGAGGCCTTCGGGCTCCCTGAGAAAGCGGTGGAGCTCCTGACTCCGTACTGGATCTACGTGGGCAGTCCCATGGACAAGCTCCCCTTCACGATATACGCCTTCCTCATGGCTGACTACTTCACGGGCAGCTACGTTTGCCGCGGATACAGCCACGAGATGTCAATGAAGATGCAGAAGAAAGTGGAGGAGAACGGGGCCCAGTACGAATTCAGGCAGGAGGTCGAAAAGATCCTGGTGAAGGACGGCAGGGCCTACGGCGTAAGAACTAAGCAGGGCGACGAGATACACTGCGACTACGTGGTGAGCGCCCCCTATCCCAACAAGGTCTATACCCAGATGATCGAGCCCCTCAGCGAAGTCCCCGAGGGAGCGGTGAAGCTGGTGAACGGCCTTGAGCTGTCCCTGACACCGGTATCCGTGATCGCCGTGCTGGAAGGCACTCCCGAGGAGAACGGGCTGATGAACTATTCCACCTTCTCCGGGGAGACCATGGACACGAACAAGATCATGGAAAACTACAACAACCTCACGGAACCCTACAACTTCATCACGACGATATGCCTCAACTACGCAAACCCTGACTGCGTGCCGGAAGGGTACACCCAGATCTCCATCACGGCCCTGGTGCCCAGCACCCCGTTCCATTCCGTGACCGAAGAGGAATACTACGACCTCAAGAGAAGACTCGCGAACGAGATGATGGAATCCTACATAAAGATCTCCGGAGTCGACTTCAGGAAGAACATAGTGGAGATAGAAATCACCACTCCCATGACCATCGCCCACTACCTGGGAGCCTGGAAGGGAAACATCTACGGATTCTCCCACGACGTGAAGAACCACGCTGTGGCAAGGCTCCAGATGAAGGAACAGGATCACTTCATCAAAGGACTGGAATTCGCGGGAGCCCACGGCATGTCCGGAGACGGCATGGGGCCCCAGATCACAAACGGCAGGGCGGCTGCCAAGGGCATACTTGACGATCTTGCGAAGAAGGAGGCAGAGGCGAAATGAGCATCAAGGTAAAAGGTTTTCTCAAAGACGTAGGCGGCGCCTCGAGAGTCACGAAGCTCCGCAAGGAGGCCATCGAGAACGCATCCCCGGTCCCGGATCCGAAGGACCATATCCGGGAGGTCGCCGACGCCCTCCATCCCTATGCGATGAGATTCAGGGTCACCGGGGTGAGGGACGCGTCCCCTACATCGAAGACCTACAGGCTCGAATCCCTGGACGGCCATATCCCCGTGTTCCAGAGCGGCCAGTATGTGAACTTCAGGCTCAGGATAGGCGAGAGCCTGCTGACACGGCCCTACACCATAAGCTCCGCACCGTATGAGGCGCGTGGCGAGCATCCGTTCATCGAAGTCACGATACGCCGCAACAGGCCCTATCTCGTTCCGGACTATTTCTTTGAAAACGTTAAAGAGGGGACGGAACTCGACGGGAACATGCCCTTCGGCACGTTCTACTGGGAACCTCTGAGAGACTCCAAGAACATCGTGGCACTGGCCGGCGGAAGCGGCATCACCCCGTTCTGCTCCATGGCAAAGGAGATTGCTTTCGGGAAGATGGCGGACGCCTCCATCACGATCCTCTACGGTTCGGTGAAGTCTGACGACATAGTCCTGAAGGACGAGCTGGAGGCTGCCGAGAAGGCGTGTCCCGGGAGAGTGAAAGTCGTTCACGTGCTCTCAGGAGACGACGAGTGGAAGGGCGAGAAGGGATTCATCAGCAGGGAACTCATAAAGAAGTATTCCGGTGAGGATCCCACGTACATGTTCTGCGGGCCCATCGCCATGTACAACATGATAAGCGGCATCATGGACGGAATGGGCGTGACGTGCAGGAGGTTCAGGCACGACGTCATGAACAATCCCGCGGACGCCACCCAGATCCCGGGATATCCCGTGGGCAACGAGAAGAAGCAGTATTCCATCACCGTGGTACGGGGCATACAGGAAGATGTCATTCCGGCGTCCGGCGGCGAGCCTGTCGCGGTGGCCCTCGAGAGAGCGGCCATACCGGTGGACACCCACTGCAGATGCGGCGAATGCGGATACTGCAGGACGAAGCTGATCTCCGGAACTATCTTCGTTTCTCCCAACGGCGACGGCAGAAGGCTCATGGACAGGGAACTCGGATGGTTCCACGCCTGCTCCGCATATCCCACGGGGGATCTGAAAATAAAGATTCCGATCATGTGAGGCTCCTAAGGCAACAAATATGCTCCTCTCCGTTCTCTGTGACGAAGAGGAGCATTCTGTGTTTACGATATTTCTCTTGCAAATCGCGGTGGAATATGGTAGAATTCCGATACTGCAAGCCGGTGTGATGGAATTGGCAGACGTACTGGATTCAAAATCCAGCGGTGGCGACACCGTGCGGGTTCGACCCCCGCCACCGGCACCA
>CACZSC010000006.1 GCA_902783755.1 uncultured Ruminococcus sp.
GCTCCTGTAGAGCCTGTATATGTCAGCCGCGTACTCGTCTCCGATGTCAACGTCCGGGATCGCGTTGTCCGGCACGTTGTTCTTCTCTTCGAACTCGCTCTCCGGGAAGGAGTTGGCCAGGATGGCCGCGAACAGTCCCCTCGAGGCCTGCTCGTTCAGGTCGTCCGGAAGCCCCTCTGTCAGAGCTGCCGTGATCCCTGCTGCCTCGCAGTAATCGGCGTAGACCTGGTACCAGGGGCTGCTCTTCGTGAACTCCTCCGTGCTGTTCTTCGTATAGATCGCGTGGAGGCGGGCCGCTATGGTCAGAGTCTCCGCCACGGTGATGTTGCCCTGCGGGTCGAACCTGCCGGCGCCCTTGCCGTTCATGAGGCCGTATTCGTATACGCTGGCCACGTTCTCGTAGAACCAGTCGTCAGATTTCACGTCATTGAACACGGTGTCGGTGTACTGGTCCCTCTGGGTGAAATTCTCAAGTCCTTCGGCGAGGATGCCTGCGGACGACACGGCTGTCATCAGCAGGACCATGATCACCGAGACGATTCTTTTTGCCGGATTTCCCATAATCTCTTCCTTCCTGTAAGTAGGTTTCGTTCTCCCATACAAACAATGCAGGCATGAGCCTGCAAAGTCGTTTTCCTTTTTATTTCTTGAGCGCGATGGCTTCCTTTGCCTTCTTCGCGATGGACTCCCCGTCGAGATGGTAATAGGGGATGAGCTCCTTCGCGGGGCCGCTCCTGCCGAACTCGTCGTTGATTCCGATCCTGAGCACAGGTGTCGGGAGTTTTTCGGAGAGGCATTCGGTGACTGCGGATCCGAGACCGCCGATTATGGTGTGCTCCTCGCAGGTCACGATGGTTCCGCATCTTCTCGCTTCCTCCACCACGGCTTCCTCGTCGAGAGGCTTGATGGTGCTGATGTTCACGACTGCTGCGGAAATGCCTTCAGCGGCAAGGATATCCCTTGCGATTAGGGCCTGCTCCACCTCGATGCCGGTCGCAAGGATGGATACGTCGTTTCCGTCCCTGAGCTTCACGGCCTTGCCGATCTTGAACTCATAGTCCTCGGGAAGCACGTTGGGAACTGCCATTCTTCCGAATCTGAGATATACCGGTCCCACATACTCGATGGCTGCCTTGACGGCTGCCCTGCTCTCTATGGCGTCGGCGGGGTTGATCACCACCATGCCCGGGATCGTCCTCATGAGTGCGATGTCCTCGCAGCACTGGTGCGTGGCTCCGTCTTCACCCACGGTGATGCCCGCGTGCGTGGCGCCGATCTTCACGTTGTTGTGGGGATATCCTATGGAGTTCCTTATATGCTCGAAGCTTCTTCCCGCCGCGAACATCGCGAAGGATGAAGCGAAGGGTATCTTGCCGCAGAGGGACATGCCCGTCGCGACGCATATCATGTTGTTTTCTGCGATGCCGCAGTCGAAATGTCTTTCGGGGAACGCCTTCTTGAACGTTCCGGTCTTTGTGGCTGCCGCCAGGTCGGCGTCCAGCACCACGAGATTGTCATATATCGCGCCGAATTCGGCCAGGGCCTTGCCGTATGCCTCACGGGTCGCTGTCTTTACTACATCTGCCATTTTTCCATATCCTTTCGAATGTCAGTTATTGTCATTGGTTTTGTCTCCCAGCACCGCCTGTCTGAACGGGGAGCTTCTTGCCTCTAGATCCGGGAACCTGTGTTCGAGAGCGGCCAGTGAGATCTCTATGTCCTCCGCCGCTTCCGTGGGACTGCTTGTCCCCACCGTCACCATGTCGCAGCTGCGTATGGTGCTCCAGCTGAAGTTCAGGCCTACATATGGAGTGCATCTGCCCGCCGCCATCGGTTTTATGGTCATGACGGGGTGTTTCGCGTTCCAGATTATGCGGGCCACGTTTTCGACTTCCACCTGCATGAGGAAACCCATGCAGTTGTATATCTGGATATACGTTTCCACGTCGTATCCGTTGTCGTCGGAGTACAGCACCAGCTCAGGCATGTGAGCGGAGAGCCCCGGTACCATCCCTTCCTCCCTGATCATCTCAAGGTAGTCTGGAAGTCTCGGTATGGCCCTCAGGTTCTTGTTCACCAGCTGTTCTGCGCTGGCGTGGTGGATCAGGCAGAGATCCGAGCCGGTCTCTCTGCTGCGCCGGATCGCCTCACGGGCTTCCCGTCTTCCCTCCGCCGTGTCGTCCACGTTGATCCCGGGGGTGTCGATCCGGTATATCTTCCTCCCGGATCTCTGCTCCGCGTAATCTATGGCCTCGGACATGATGGGGGTCGCGCTGATGGGAGCCATAACGGCATCCACACCTGCGCCGAGGAAAGTCTCGATGACCGGATAGAGATCCTCCGGTCCGGCGAACCGCTCCCGTATCGCCGCATCGCACGCGGCCGTCCTGTGGCTCCACCCCAGGAACCAGTTGGTCCCTATGAGAAGTCTCGGCAGGCTTATACCGCCTACAGTCGTTCTGGGGAAAGTCTTCATACGGTGTTTATCTCTCGCCAAGTTCCTTCATGGCTATCTCGTACTGCTCGTCATTGGGAGCCGCGCCGTGCCATGCAACGCTGTTTTCCATGTAGGAAACGCCTTTTCCCTTGATACTGTGGGAAATGATGACCGTAGGCCTGTCCCTGCATTCACGCGCAGCCCTGTAAGCAGCTTCTATGGAATCAAAATCGTGTGCGTCGCATTCTGCAACGTTCCATCCGAATGCCCTAAACTTCTCCGGATACGGAGTGGGGTTCATGACCTCTGCTATGGGGCCGTCTATCTGCAGGCCGTTGAAGTCGATGAGCCAGCAGAGGTTCGAGAGTTTGTAATGGCCGGCAAACATGGCTGCTTCCCACACTTCGCCCTCTTCGGTCTCACCGTCGCCCAGGATGGCGTATATCCTGACATCCGTCCCGTCCATCTTGTTGGCAAGAGCCATTCCGCATGATACGGAAGCGCCCTGGCCGAGGGAACCTGACGTCATGTCTACGCCCGGGGTGTGCTTCATGTCGGGATGTCCCTGGAGATAGCTGCTGGTCTGTCTGAAGGTCTTGAGGTCCTCTACCGGGAAATATCCTCTCTGAGCCAGAGCGGAATACAGTCCGGGAGCACAGTGGCCTTTGGAAAGGACCATCCTGTCCCTGTCGGGCTTGTCCGGATTCTTCGGGTCGATGTTCTTCAGTTCTTCAAAATAGAGGTATGCGAGCACATCTGCGATGGAGAGGCTTCCGCCGGGATGTCCGCTCTTTGCGGAGTGAACGGCTTCTATGATGCCCACGCGTATTTTGCGGGCTATCTCAGCCAGTTCTTCTTTTCTTTTTGTATCCATGTTTTCGCCTTTCTTTTCCGAAGCGCCCTAGTCGCATTCCGGTCCGTGATTTCGGATGCACACAGCACTTCGAGTTTACCATATAATGATAATCGATTTGCCCCTGCTTGTCAACCTTTTCGGCGCCCGTGAGCAGAAAATCCGCGCAAAAAAAGCCGGATCCAAGTTCCCTTTTCCGGGAACGGATTCCGGCTGTTTCCGCCATTGTTCACAGTCCGTCGGGAAAGCTGGTGAACGCGCCTCTTTCCAGAACAGGCAGCCCGTACTTTTCCCCAGCGTCCGCTATCGCCTTTATCATGAATGACATGTTCCGTGCGAGGTTCCTCATCACCTGAAGCCCTTCGAGATCCTTCTTCACGTCCTCTGCCGTGAATCCGTGCACCTGGTTCCAGTACGTGCTGGAAGCCACGGGCATGCTGCTGATGGTGAAATACTTGTTCAGCACGTCGAATGAGGCAGTGTTCCCGCCTCTCCGGCACGAAACCACCGCAGCCCCGACCTTGAAATGCTTCGGGAAGCGCGTGCTGTAGAACAGTCTGTCAAGGAATGCGAGCAGAGTGCCGTTGGGAGATCCGTAGTATACGGGGCTGCCCACTACCAGCCCGTCCGCCGCCTCGAATTTCGGCGCCGTCTCGTTCACCGCGTCATCAAAGACGCATTTCCCGAGTTCCCTGCATCTTCCGCACGAGATGCATCCTCTTATATCCCTGTTCCCGACATGGACGATCTCTGTATCCACGCCTTCTTCGATGAAAACCCTGACCATCTCTCCGAACGCTGCGCCTATGCATCCGTTTGCGTGGGGACTTCCGTTTATAAGCAGTACTCTTGGCATATTGCCCTCCGTTTTTGTTTATTCACCCAAAGGATAACCAATCAGGAGCAGCATGTCAAGGGCATCACCGGAAAAGGAATCGTATCTTATGCCTGAACGGTGAATTCTGAGGAATAATACGCTTTCATTATTTTCGCCACCTGGTCCTCGGCGCCGGACAGTATCACGCGGCATACACCGCTGTCATTCCCGAAGAAGAACACCGTGTCCGACACATCC
>CACZSC010000007.1 GCA_902783755.1 uncultured Ruminococcus sp.
CGGAGCCGATGGTCGCCGTGACCCGGGTCACGTCCTTTTCGCCCATCAGCTGCAGAAGCTTTACGGCCTCTGTGCTCAGCGCCTGCATGGAGCGGAGCAGCGGGGTCTTCTTGTCCAGGGCATGTCCGCCGTATGAACAGAAGGCTGTTGGTATGCACAAGGTCTTTCCTTTTATGAACGCGTATGACGTGGGGTCCCAGGCCGTGTATCCCCTGGCCTCGAAGGTGGCTCTCAGACCGCCCGAGGGGAAGGATGACGCGTCAGGCTCGCCCTGTATCAGTTCCTTGCCGGAGAATTCCATTATCACTCCGCCGTCCGGGGAGGGGGCTATGAAGCTCTCGTGCTTCTCCGCCGTTATCCCGGTCAGGGGCTGGAACCAGTGGGTGAAGTGGGTGGCTCCCTTGGAAAGGGCCCATTCCTTCATGGCCTGGGCCACGGCGTCCGCGACGCCGGGATCCAGGGCCGCTCCCTCGTCTATGGTGTGCTTGAGGGACGCGTAAGTCTTTGCGGGAAGGACGGCCTTCATCACTCTGTCGTTGAATACCATGCTTCCGAATGTTTCCGGGATCGTTTTCATGATGTATGTTCTCCTTTTCGTTTTTTCCTGTTTCCTGAAAAAGAAGAAGGCGCCTCATGCATGTCACATGAAAGACGCCTTTGCCTTCATTCTCATTCGTTATTCTGTTTTAAAGTGAAGAAGCGTCTCTGAACCCGTCGGTTCAAAGACGCCCTTGCCTTCATTTGCCGACATTATATCCCCCGGGGAAACGGCTGTCAAGTACTTTTTTCAAAAAAATCCGGTTTTTTCACGATTTTTACGGATTTTTGCAATTTTTCGTCTGCCGACTTTCAAATTTGTGCATTTTTCTGCGAAAATATGCCGTATTTTCCCTTAATTATGCAATTCTGCTATTGACAAACCTCATTACGGGGTGTAAAATGCGTTCAATGAGCAAAGGCGTTCATTTCCGGCACGGCCGTTCCGTGCGGGGAATGGATGCCTTTTTGATTTTCGGAGGCGCGCGTAATATGTATAAGGAAGGAAGCATCAGGATCCCGTCGGGCTGCGCCATAGCGGCCCTCATATCAAGGGAAGGCAGACGGGTGTCCGGAGAGACCATAGTCGAGGCCATGAGGCCCATGCATGACCGGTCAAACGGTCTGGGCGGAGGTTTCGCCGGCTACGGCATATATCCGGAATACCGGGAGCTGTACGCCTTCCATTTCTTCTTCGACTGCCGGGACACCAGAAAATCCGTGGAGGCTTTCCTCAGGGAGCATTTCGAGGTCGTGAAGGGCGAGATCATCCCCACGCGGAAGATGCCCGAGATCACGGACGAGCCCCTGATCTGGCGGTATTTCGTCACTCCCCTTCCCTCGGTCCTCGCGAACCTGCAGCTGGACGAGCGGGAATTCGTGGCCAGGACCGTCATGAAGATAAACACCGAGATCGACGGAGCCTACATATTCTCGAGCGGAAAGAACATGGGCACCTTCAAGGCCGTGGGATTCCCCGAGGACGTGGGACGGTTCTACAGGCTTGAGGAATATGAAGGCTACAGCTGGACCGCCCACGGGCGGTACCCCACGAACACCCCCGGGTGGTGGGGCGGGGCCCATCCCTTCACCCTGCTTGACTTCTCGGTGGTGCACAACGGAGAGATATCGTCCTATGACGCCAACCGAAGGTTCATAGAAATGTTCGGATACAAGTGCACCCTGCAGACGGATACGGAAGTCATCACATACATCCTGGACTATCTGGTCAGGAGGCAGGGACTTTCCATGACAGAGGCGGCGAACGTCATAGCCGCTCCCTTCTGGAGCACCATAGAGGCAAAGCCGGACGGCTACGAGAAGGACAAGCTGAGATACCTCAGGACGGTGTTCCCGAGCCTTCTGGTGACGGGTCCCTTCTCCATAGTCCTGGGATTCAGCGGAGGACTGATGGCCCTGAACGACAGGCTGAAGCTCCGGTCCATGGTGACGGGCGAAAAGGACGATATGGTTTACGTGGCCAGCGAGGAAGCGGCCATCCGGGTCATGGAGCCCGGTGCCGTGAACGTACGGGCCCCGGCCGGCGGTGAGCCGGTGATAGTTACGGTAAAGGAGGGCGCATTCTGATGGGAGTCGATTTCATATATCCCGAATTTGAGGTGGTAAGGAACCGGGAACGCTGCATCGCCTGCAGGGTATGCGAACGGCAGTGCGCCAACGAGGTCCATTCATACAGCGACGAATTCAAGATGATGGTCAGCGACGAGGCAAAATGCGTAAACTGCCAGCGCTGCGTGTCCCTGTGCCCCACAAGGGCCCTTAAGATAGTGAAGAGCGACTGCACTCTCAGGGAGAACGCCAACTGGTCGGGCGACACGATCAAGGAGATCTACAAGCAGGCCTCCTCCGGCGGCGTGCTGCTGTCCTCCATGGGCAACCCCAAGCCCCTTCCGGTATACTGGGACAGGATACTCATAAACGCCTCCCAGGTCACCAATCCTCCCATAGACCCTCTGAGAGAGCCCATGGAGACGAAGGTGTTCCTCGGAAAGAAGCCGGAGAGGATAGCACGGGGCAGCGACGGGAAGATAGACTTCGAAATGGCCCCCCAGGTGGAGCTTGCCATGCCCGTCATGTTCTCCGCCATGAGCTATGGTTCCATCAGCTACAACGCCCACGCGTCCCTTGCGAGAGCCGCAAAAGAGCTGGGCATACTCTACAACACCGGCGAGGGAGGACTCCACGAGGACTTCTATCAGTACGGTGAGAACACGGTGGTCCAGGTGGCTTCCGGAAGATTCGGGGTCCACGAGGACTACCTGAACGCCGGGGCGGCCATCGAGATCAAGATGGGCCAGGGAGCCAAGCCCGGCATAGGCGGGCACCTTCCCGGAGCGAAGATCGTGGGGGACGTGTCCAGGACCAGGATGATCCCCGAGGGATCCGACGCCATCTCGCCGGCTCCCCACCACGACATATATTCCATCGAGGACCTGCGTCAGCTGGTGTTTTCCCTGAAGGAGGCCACCCGCTACACCAAGCCGGTCATAGTGAAGGTGGCGGCGGTCCACAACATAGCCGCCATAGCCAGCGGCATCGCGAGAAGCGGGGCCGACATCATAGCCATCGACGGATTCCGGGGAGGCACGGGAGCGGCGCCCACAAGGATACGCGACAACGTCGGCATCCCCATCGAGCTCGCCCTGGCGTCAGTGGACAGCAGGCTCAGGGACGAAGGCATCAGGAACAACGTGTCCCTGGTGGCCGGCGGATCCATCAGGAGCGCGGCGGACGTGGTGAAGGCCATCGCCCTCGGAGCGGACGCCTGCTACATCGCCACAGCGGCCCTTCTGGCTCTCGGATGCCACCTGTGCCGCACCTGCCAGTCGGGAAAGTGCAACTGGGGCATCGCCACCCAGCGTCCGGATCTCGTGAAGAGGCTCAACCCGGACATCGGATCTGCAAGGCTCGTGAACCTCATGACCGCATGGCGGCATGAGATAATGGAGATAATGGGCGGCATGGGCATAAACTCCATAGAAGCCCTGAGAGGAAACCGTCTCATGCTGAGAGGTGTGGGGCTCAATGAAAAGGAACTTGAGATCCTGGGGATCTCCCATGCGGGGGAATGAATTATGAAACGTGTATATGTGAACGAGGAA
>CACZSC010000008.1 GCA_902783755.1 uncultured Ruminococcus sp.
GGCGCGTTCATCCTGAACCATCCGACTATCATGGGATTGAAGCTCTCTATGCAGAAGTCGCCCCTGTACTGGGTAAGGATGGCGCAGGTCTTCTTGCACAGCTCGGTGTTCTTCGGGCCGTTCTTCAGTTCCACTATGAGCGGCACCTTCCCTGCCACCACTTCAAGCACTTCGTGAAGAGTGGGTATGTACGATTCCGTGCCGTTCAGCCTCAGTTCCCTCAGTTCATCATAGGAACGGCCCCAGATCTTCCCGCTGACCCCGCACATCCTGTCGAGATCGTCGTCATGGAACACCATGACCCGGCTGTCCGAGGAAAGCTGGACGTCGAGCTCTATGCCGTATCCCGCGGACACGGCTCTTCTGAAGGCTTCAAGGGAATTCTCCGGGATGATCCCGTCTTCGGTATATAGTCCCCTGTGGGCGAAGTTCCTGCCCTTGAACGGGGCCTTCTGAACATCGGTCGCCTGGCCCGGAGCGACAAGAAGCGCTCCCAGTCCGGCCGCAGCGATGCCGGCCTTCACAAGTTTTCTTGCAACGTTTGAAAATTCCATGCCAATCTCCGATCAGTCGTCAGCGCCCAGCGCTTCGATGCC
Organism: uncultured Ruminococcus sp.; assembly: GCA_902783755.1. Lineage (GTDB taxonomy): Bacteria > Bacillota > Clostridia > Oscillospirales > CAG-272 > UMGS1696. Next base: position 597 of record CACZSC010000008.1, read on the forward strand.
GGTGGTATTGCTGACCTTCTTTGCCTTGATGCTCTTGACCAGGAGCGTGAACACCAGAAAGCTGAGCAGCGTAAGGATCGCGGAATACACCGGAAGCGCATTCCATGCGAGGGTCGCGTTGAGAACGAGTCCGAGAAGTATGGGAGTGATGGTCTGGGCTGACATGCTGGCTGCATAGTAGTAGCCGGTGAATTTCCCGATCTTCTTTGAGGAGCAGAGCTCCACGACCATCGGGAAGGAGCAGTTGTGCACCAGCGCCATGCCGAACCCTTTGAGCACCCAGACGGCGTACAGTACTACCGGGAATGTGAACTCGCCGTGGGTGGCGTTCGCCGCCACGACGTTCGTGGGAGCCGTGAAGCACATGATCACTAGGCCTACGAATGTGATCGAAAGCCCTATGGATATCGTCCATTTTCTTCCGATCTTCTCGGCTATGTGTCCCGCTATGGCAAACCCTATGACTGACGCGAGGCCGCCCGCGATGGTAAGGATCATCGTCGAGCTGGATACGGATTTGAGATGATATATGACGTAGTTGCCGATGTATGTGCCGAGAGCGTTGTCAGACATGAACCAGAGGAACTCTGCACCGAGGATCGCAAGGAGCATCCTCTTGTTGGCCTTGGACATGGGTTTGCTGTCGTCCACCGGAGTCTCGATGGCGGCCATCTGCTCGCCGAGCTCCATCTCGTCCTTCATTTCCTTCTCTATCTTGTTCTCCTTTATGGTGAAGAACAGGACGAGGGCGGATATCACCATGAGCACGGATGCTATGATGAATGGCAGTTCGATTATCCAGATGTTTCTCTCGTCATCAGCCGCGTTGATGTACTTGCTGAGCACCAGGAATATGCCGAGGACAGTGGCGAACGCCCCGCCCAGGTATCCCATGATGTTTATTATACCGTTGGCCTTGGCTCTGAGGGGCTTCGGCGTGATGTCCGGCATCAGGGCCACAGCAGGGTTCCTGTACATCATCATGAACATGAGCACTATGGCCATCATGATGATCATGCCGACTATATTGTTATAATGGAAGAACAGCGGTATGAAGGGGAACGCCACGGCGGAAACCAGTGTTCCGACCAGTATGAAGGGCATCCTCTTTCCGATTGGGGTCTTGGTCTTGTCGGACAGGCTTCCGAATATGGGAAGGAGTATCAGGGCCGCGAGGTTGTCGCATGCCATGATTATGCCGACCAGCCACTGCACGTTGAGTATCTTGTCGGGGTCTCCGGCCTTCAGGGCCGCGGAGGATATCCCGTAGATCCTTCTCGCGAAGATATCCGTAAGGAATGTGGGGCACCAGGAGTCGTAGATCTGCCACAGGAGCAGTATCCCGAAAAATGCGAATCCGATCAGGAAGGTCCTCTTGTAATTGAGCTTGAGGCCTCCCGCTGCTGCGTTTTTCTTACCCATAATTATCCTTTCCGAAGCGCAGGGACCGTGTCCCCGGCTGTCCTGAAAAAGTATTGGACAGGCATGCCTCCGCGGCATCCTGTTTTCATCTATCATAATACTGTAAAACCTCGCCGAATTCAAGACGTAAGTCAGTTTTTCGTGTCCCTGAAGGCGTAAAAAAAGGACGCCGGAGCGTCCCGTTCGTTATTGCTGTGTCTCTTTCGAAGCTTTTCTGAGATACATCGCGTAATGAACCGAGTGGAAGACCGCTAGAAGGGCCGATATGACGGCCAGGATCCGTACCGGGATACTCTGCGAGAACCCCTCGAGCATGACCGCGTGAAGGATGTCCAGAACCAGTATGAGGATATATATTACGACAAAGGTATGCCTCAGGGCTTTTCCGTGTTTCACAAGTTCTTCGTTTCCAAGTCTTTCGGCCAGAGCGCTGATCCCGCTGACAGCCGAAGCCACGATGACAAGGGTCGGGAGCCACTCCACGACGATCATCACCAGGTGCCAGATCTCGTGGAAAGTAACGGCTGAAGTTACTGTCACGAGCGCGAGTTCAGCCAGGGTGAACCAGAAGGCGATCCTGAAATACCGGTTCTCCGGAAAAAGATACCTGAACCCGATTATATTCAGTATTATACCGCAGAGGATCGCGGATCCTCCCGCAAGAGCCAGCACGGTCAGTATGACGGCAGGCGCCGTAACAGCGCGGTCCGCAACCCCCGGGATCAGGGAGGAGTAGCTGCCTGACAACGTGGCTGCAAGCACGGAGCACGCAAGTTCTACGATTGTAGAAATAATGACCATCAGCTCGCCGGCAAAGACGAGCCTGAGTCCCTTAGAGACTTCCAATCTCACTTTGCGGCCTCTTTTTGGGCAGCCGCGGCTTTCTTCCGCTGTCTGCTCTCTATTATCTCAAACACTATCTTTATGACGCCGTCAAGGCACAGGCATATCCCCATCCCGAAGGCAAATCCGTACGCCACTGAGTGAGGTATGACGAGGAAGCTCACCGCGTACGCCAGGCACAGCACGAGCTCCGTTATATACAGGACCCTCCTGTACACAGGCAGTCCCTTCTTCGACAGGCTCACCGCCGAATGTATCGCGCCCGCTATTGCTATCACCGCGAACAGGATACTGCCGATGACGAACATGGCCTTTTCCTTGAAGAACATGGTGATGCCTATCACCACCAGGATGGCCACGAGATAAAGCCGGTCCTTTATGGCCTCAAACTTCCACTTGCTCTCGATGAGCCTCTTCAGGGTCATGCCCACCTGGAATACGGTGGCAGCTATGAAGAAGGCCACCGCGGAGTTGTCGAAGAAGCTGTTAGTGGCGAAGAAGCATATGACGCCCGCCACGATGAGGATCAGGGCCTTGAACACCTCGTTGTTGATGAGCCACCTTATGAACCCGTTCTTCCTGATGCTCTTCCTTATGTTCTTGAATGTCGTTCCGAAAAGAGCCTGTTCCGGCAGGGCCGCGGCCGCCTTCAGGGCCCCGGTGCTTGCGTGGACCAGCTTGAAGAGGATCCTGTCGAACCCGTCGGGGCCGCCCTTCATCACGTCCGTCATGGTCTTCGCCCCGCCTTCGGCAAGGGCTCCGAAAAGCTCGTTTATGAATGACTGCCTGTCCTCCGGAGGAACGTCCTCGATCCATTTCGCTATGATCTCGTTCACCGTGTCCGCTGCGGGATCCCCCTCGGGGACCGTATCGAGCTCGTTCCCGCGGACGCCCCAGTACAGTATCTCATGCTGCATTATGCCCGTGGCTCCGGCGGCGACGATCCTCGTATCTCGGATCTCAGCATCAAACAGTTTTCCTATCACCGAGTATTCCGGTATGACCTTCGTGGTCCTGTCCTGTACCCGGTCGAGGCATGAAAGGTCAATTACCTCTTCGCAGAAACCCGGTCCGTCAAGGACGTATGCGTGGGTGACCCGGTTCCAGAGCTCGTCGGGCAGCATGCATGACGCATAAAGGGCCAGGTTCGCGCCCTTGGAATGGCCTGCGATATAGTTAGCGGTATACGGGTTCACGTTTCTCGCGGCGAACTGTAGGGCAAGCTCCTGGGCCTTTGTTTTCGTGAAGGCGATCATGAAGTCTTCCTTCCAGCCGGCTATGGTGTCGTCAGTGCCTCTGTAGGCTATGAAATTGAAAAGTCCGGTGCATACGAAGTCAACGGCGCAGAACTGGATCCCGCGATCGTATTCGAGGCTCTCGGAATAGTCACCTATCCGCAGTTCCCCGAATCTCTTCGAGGAGGCCACCGCCTTTATGAAATCCACATGCTCCTTCATCCCGTTGCCCAGCCGCTTGACCAGTTCCGAGTTCTCCACGGGAGCTTTCTGTATGAGCTGCCGCAGGTTCAGGTCTTCCCCGGGCTGTTTCGGGAATATGTCGAAATATGAGACATCGCACAGCACCAGGGCGTCCGTGTCGCAGAAGGGCATCTCGTAGAACGAGCGGTCCCCCATCCATCTCACGTAGTCTATGAGTACATAGTTCGGAGTCTTCATCCTGCACCTCCTTTCCCGGGCTTCGGTGTGATCTTTTTCCTTATAGTTCTTTCTCTATCGCTTCAAGGAGCTCGCTGTATTCGTCGAACGCGGGTATCTCGGGATAGTCCCTCTTGATCTTCTCCGTGCTCCTGAAAAGGAACCCGGCCCTGCCCGCCTTTATCATCTCAAGATCATTGAAGCTGTCTCCTGCGGCGATCGTCTCGTATCCTATGGACTGGAAGGCCTTCACCGTGGCCAGCTTCGTCTTCTTTGCCCTCAGCTCATATCCTGTGACGGTCCCGTCCGGATCCGTGACAAGGGTGTTGCAGAAAATGGCGGGCCATCCCAGCTTCCTCATGAGCGGGGTGGCAAACTGGGTGAACGTGTCGCTCAGTATGACGGTCTGGACCTTCGATCTCAGCTCGTCGAGGAATTCCTTCGCACCGGGCATGGGGTCTATGGTCTCTATGACCTTCTGTATCTCATGAAGCCCCAGACCGTGCTCCTTCAGTGTGCTGATGCGCATGGCCATGAGCTTGTTGTAATCCGGCTCGTCCCTGGTGGTCTTCCTCAGCTCCGGGATCCCCGCAGCCTCGGAGAAGGCGATCCATATCTCGGGCACCAGCACGCCTTCAAGGTCAAGACAAACTATCTTCTGCATTTTTCTCTTCTCCGTTCTCTTCTTGGGTGGATTTTTCTTCATCGGTATCTTCCTTTTTCTTCTTTATGTCGAACCGTATGAGTCCGATCACTGTGGCTACGAGCTGGATCGAGAACGTGATGGCCATGGCCCAGTTCTTGGTGGGCAGCGTCAGCTCGTACACGATCCAGGCGACAGAGTTGAGTATCATGAACAGCCTCAGGTAGAGCGTCTTCTTCTGCGCCATGGCGAGAGCGTACATGAGGGCGGCCGCGCAGGGGAGGATATCGAGGGGCGTTTTGTATGTGAGCACCGATACTCCTATGTAGCACGCCAGGAAGAATATGGTCACGGGCAGCGGCACTTTTCTGTGCTTCAGTTCGAATATCATGGAGACGGCGGTCTGGACCACCGCCACCGCGCATATGGCCATGCCTGCGTATCCCCCTATAAGGAGATTGCTTGTAGACGCCAGGACGTTCGAGATTATGGCAAATATGAAGATGTTCAGTATCTTCTTCTGCTGCATCGAGATCAGTGTTGAAACTGTGGCTGCATAACCCACTATCTGAGCTGCTATTTCCATCGTTTTTCTCCGTTTTTCACCTTGTATTCCAGGGTAAATGTATCACCAAATTGCACCGGTGTCAAGAGTTTCCGGATATATGAAACACATATGCAACATAGTTTGCCCAGGCCGTCACAAACTTCGTTTTGTTCACGATTTGTTAACATATTGCTGATATAATGAATCTGTTGTTTTTCAAGCAAAAAATCACCGAAAACGGCAACGGAGGCGCGTGATGCCCTTACCGGTAAAGATAATCCTGATCATCCTGCTCTCGGTCATAGGGCCGGCCCTGGCTTACATCCTTCTGCTCATCATAAGCAGCCTGTTCGTCAACCCGAAGAAGCTCTACGACCATAACAGCCGGTACTACAGGTTCCTTCTCCATTCCAGCACTGCCATGGCCATGTTCCTGGTCAGGATAAAGATACATGTGACGGGGATGGAAAAGCTGCCTGAGGGAAGGTTCCTGATCGTGGGCAATCACAGATCGAAATTCGACCCCATAGTCACGTGGCACGTACTGAGGCACCGGGATCTGGCATACATCTCGAAGGGCGCCAATTTCAGCGTCCCCGCATACGGCAGGATCATAAGGAAATGCTGTTTCATGGACATCGACCGTGAACGGGCCATGGGCGCCATCACCACGGTTAACCACGCGGCGGATCTCCTCAGGGCCAACGAGGTATCAATAGGCATGTATCCCGAAGGCACGAGGAACTACGGCGAGGGACTGCTCAAATTCCACAACGGCATGTTTCTCATCGCCCAGAAGGCTGAGGTCCCGGTGGTCATTATGTCAACTTACGGCACGGACATGATAAAGAACAATTTCCCCTTCCGCAGGAGCCATGTATATCTGGATATAATCGACGTGATACCTGCTGAGCAGGTGACCGGGATGCGCTCCAACGAGATCGGGGACCGCGCGTACAGCGCCATACTTGAGAATCTCAAAAAATACAATACACAAGAAAAGGGAGAAGACAAATGAAGACCTACGTTCTCTACAACAAGTACTCGGGCAACAACGAAGGACTCAGCAGGGCCGAGAAGGTAAAGGATTTTTGGAAGGACAGGGAGCTTGAATTCACCGATATGACGGCTACCGACTACAGCACTTTCATTCCTTTCCTCGCCGAAGACGACGTGCTTCTGATCTGTGGCGGTGACGGCACTCTCAACAGGTTCATAAACGACACGGACGGCATCGAGATCAAGAACGACATTTATTTCTTCCCCACAGGCAGCGGAAACGACTTCTGGCGTGACCTGGGCTTCGGTCCCGAGGACGGTCCCCAGAAGATCAACCAGTATATAGTGAACCTTCCCAAGGTCACGGTAAAGGATAAAACATACAGAGTACTCAACGGCGTGGGCTACGGCATCGACGGATACTGCTGCGAGGAGGGCGACAAGCTGAGAGCCGAGGCTCCCGGCAAGGACATCAACTACGCGGGCATCGCCATCAAGGGGCTCCTGTTCCACTATAAGCCCACGAATGCCACGGTCATCGTCGACGGCAAGACATACAAATACGAGAAAGTCTGGCTCGCTCCCACCATGAACGGCCGTTTCTACGGCGGCGGAATGATGGCCACTCCCGGACAGAAGCGTACCGGTGAGAACAGGAAGCTCTCATGTCTCGTATGGCATGGCGGCGGAAAGATCCCCACACTGGTGGCATTCCCGGGCATTTTCAAGGGAGAACACATAAAGCACACCAAGAATACGGTGATACATGAAGGGAACGAAATCACCGTGAAATTCGACGTGCCCTCTCCTCTCCAGATAGACGGCGAGACAATCACAGGCGTTACCGAATATACTATGAAGCTGTGATGCCGGACATATCACCGGTATGACCGGATGTCACTTAATACAGGGATTCCACATCCCTGTATTTTCATTGGAACAAACAGAAAGGCGGACAAAAAATGGATCAGATCCTCTGCGATTACGACATATACCCTATGGTATTCCCGGCCGGAAAGGAGATCACCCTGACGGTGAAGCCGCTGGGGGAGCACGCGCGCCTTCCGAAAGACACCGTGATAACCAGCCACGCGCTGTACGAAGGAGGTCCCGGAGACCGCTTCACCGCATGGAACCTGGTGCGCCACGAGAACACGGTGAACGACGACGGGGCGGCAGTATTCAAGTTCACGGCTCCGGAAGAAGGCGAATACCACCTCAGATTCTTTGACCGGAATGCGAGGATGATCATGCTGTGCAGGGTATACGCCCTGGGGAGCGACCTTGCAGGAAGATATCCTCTTAGAGGCGATTTCCACATGCACTCTTTCCGTTCGGACGGACATGAGGATCCTGCAGTCGTCGTGGCCAACTACAGAAAGCTCGGATACGATTTCTGCACCATTACGGACCACGGAAGATACTACCCGTCCCTTGAGGCAATAAGGAAATACTCCGGGGCCGATATCCCGGTCACCATACTGCCGGGCGAGGAAGTGCATCTCTGCGGTACCTCAACGCACATCATAAACGCTGGAGGCCTTTTCTCCGTCAACGGCCTGTTCGAGTATTCCGACAACTACAGGGACACTGCCGGCAGCCTTGAAGGCAGGCGGTTCGACTCCTCAGTCACGCCTCCGGACATCGTCTCGGACGAACAGTTCGAGCATGAGCTGGAACACATCAAGGAAGAATACTCCAACTGCCCCGACGACATCGACAAACACTCCTTCGCCGTCTGTGTCTGGGCGTACAGGAAGATACGCGAGGCCGGAGGCCTCGCCGTCCACGTACACCCGTACTGGATCTCGGACATGATCAACGTTCCCGAGAAACTGAACGACTATATGATGGAAAAGCATCCGTTCGACGCTTTTGAAGTGCTTGGCGGAGAAAACTACTACACACAGAACGGCCTTCAGACCGCCGTATATTACGCGGAAGCCGCGAAAGGCAGGCTCCATCCCATAGTCGGATCCACGGATACGCACGGCTCGACTCCCCACAACCCGAACTATGACATATGCTCGACCATAGTCTTCGCTCCGAAAAACGAAAGAGAGGACATCCTGCAGGCAGTCAGGGACAGATGGTCCGTCGCGGTCGACACCATATCCAAAGAATACCGGCTCGTCGGTCCGTACAGGCTCCAGAAATACGCTCTGTTCCTGATGGAGTATTTCTATCCTGTGCATGACAGGCAGGCGATGCTCGACGGAGAGATCCTCCGCCGGTACTATCTGGGAGAGGAAAACGCGTCCCAGGTCGCGTACTATTCGGAAAGATCCAGGGAACTCATGAAAAAATACATCCTTACATCGGACAGGGCATAGAACTGCAGGCAAGATACAA
>CACZSC010000009.1 GCA_902783755.1 uncultured Ruminococcus sp.
GACGTGATGGGCATCACCCGGGGCGCCGTCCCGCCGGAATATGACGACGCCGGTGAGATATCCCAGTGGGCAGAGGAAGCGGTGTACTTCATCGGGACCCTGGTGACGGGAGCCGGCACTGCCGTGATGCAGGGCACCGGGGGATACAGGTTCTCCCCGAAGGGAGACTATACCACGGAACAGGCGATCCTGTCGGTGTACAGACTGTTTCAGTGCGCTGAATAAGAAAAAGCCTATACTTCTGTAGAAGTACAGGGGACTTGACAGTAGTATTTCAGATGCAACTTTACAAAGAACAGAAACCCCGCTTGGGTTAATCATGACCCAGACGGGGTTTGTGTTTTGACACTGAACCTAGAGTTCTATCGGCTTTCTTCCTATCTTGCTGAAGGGGATCGCCTCAAATCCTTCAACCATTTCGGGGATCGTCTCCTCGCAGAGCTCCCTGAAGTCATCGGTGGGAAGACTATCCATTATAGTATTGTTTTCCACTCTGTTGTGATAGCTTTCCTCTGCCCAGTCAAAGTTGATGTCGATGGGCATATGGTCTATGAGCACATTCCCTGACACATCGCAGTAGTGCGGACAGCACTGGACGTTCTCGGGATCCCAGGTGATGTACTCGGACAGGTGCGGGTAGGCCTTCTTCCAGACCTCGCTCTGCCACGGCACCGCCTTGATCCGTTCCAGGTGATATCCGCCCGGCAGCAGGGCTCTCCAGTAGAAGAAGCGGTGGAACCTGATGGAATACACGGATTTCGGGCAGTGGAGGGCTATGAGGTTGCCCCTGAAGTTCAGGTCATGCCCGCCATGGAACAGGACCGCTGACTGACAGCGGATGAACACGTTGTGCTCGATATATGTGGCTCCCATGTTGTCGTCGCAGTAGGTACCGAATATGCCTATGCTGTTGTCGGCGTCGCTCCTCATGTCGTGGAAGCAGTTGTACCTGATGATGTTGCCCGCGATGGTGTAGTCACGGCCGGCGTAGATGGCCGACGCGTCGTCCGCCAGCTTGCACACTTCATATATCTCGTTATACTCCATCACGTGGTTGTTGCCGTGGAACAGGATGGCCACATGGGCCGAGTCGTGGATCTCGTTGTGGGTCACCAGATGCCCCACGCCGAACAGCTCCACCGCCGCGTTGTACGTCCTGAATATCTCGGCTATATGGTGGATGTGGTTGTAGCTGACCACGTCTCCGGAGGGGGTGAGATCCGCCCGGTCTCCGCCGGTCAGCCTGATGCCGCCGCGGCCGGTCCGCTCGATCTCGGATCCCGTCACGAGACAGTCCTCGCCTTCGAGGACCACAGCCCAGCCTGCCACGTTCCTTATGACGCAGTTCTCGATCTTTATCCTTTTTCCCTTTATCTCAAGGCCGTCGCCCCTGGTGCCCGTGAAGTCGATGCCGGAGAAGACGATGTCGTGCCCGTCCTCAACGCGGACCAGCCCCGTGGTGATGAGTGACAGCTTTATGTCCGCCGTCTCAAGCTCGGCGGCAGGGTACAGGTACAGGATGCCTTTTTCGCGGTCCAGGAACCATTCGCCGGGACAGTCGAGCTCCTCGAATATGTTGTACAGGTAATACGATCCGTGTTCGCGGATCCCCATGGAGGATACCCAGGCGGTCTCCATGGTGCATTTATCTGGATCTATCGAGACCACCGGAGATGACATGTCGGCCCAGCCGAACATGGGATATCCGAACATCCACACGCCGTCGAGGGACTTCCATGAAGCGGCTCTTTTCGCGGTCTCGGGATCTATCGAATATATGTCGCCCTCGGGATTCCTGACTTTCGCGAATTCCTCCTCCAGAAGTCCCCTGTGCTTGTCTATGCCTTCCTTCACAGGCTCCCCGCAGAACAGGAAGTCCCGGTTGGGATAGCGGGCGATCTCCTGTCTCGTGCCGTTTACGAACAGCTCGCACCACATGGGGGACACCACGGCGCCGTCGTAGTTGTTGCCGGAATGATAGTTGCCTATGGCGCACATCTCGCCCCAGTCGTCCCTTGTCAGACCAAGCCTGGTGAGATCGCATTTCACGACCTTTTCCTTCGCATCCCCGCGGAGACGTTCCTTTTCCTCCCCGCTGAGGCCCGTGAACAGGGTAGGCGAGAGGGTGAGGCCGCCGTTCACTGTGACCTTTCCTTCCGCTTTCCAGCATACCGGAAATTCGGGTGTGCCGGAGGCGTCCTCTCCCATGACGAGACCTTCCGTGAGGTATTCGCCTTCCGAAAGATGTACGGTGAGAGGCTCCGTCAGGCCGGCCTTCACCGCCTTTTTCACAAGTCCGAGAGCTCCGCTTAGATCCGCAACGGGATTCTCCCGGGATCCAGGCTCAAAACCGGTATTTACGGGGGCTGAGCGTGATACGAAGATGTCCATAATAATCTCCTTGTGAGGTTTGTTTCTGTTCCCATTATACTTTTTCCGCCGCTCTTTTGCAACCTCGAAAAATGACTGCCGGCGCCGGTGGATATTGCAAGGAAGGAAGGCATTTGATATAATGGGGAAAAAGAAAAAGCGGAAATCAGGTGTATATATGGAATACAGGACAGAACACGATTCCATGGGCGAGGTCAGGGTGCCGGCGGACAGGTACTGGGGCGCCCAGACCCAGAGGAGCCTTGAGAATTTCAGGATCGGCGCGGGGAAGGAGACCATGCCGGAGGAGATCATAAAAGCCTTCGGTCATCTCAAGAAAGCCGCAGCCGCCGTGAACAACCGGATGGTCCCGGAGAGGATGACAGAGGAGAAGCTCGGGTATATAGCCGCCGCGTGCGACGAGGTCATATCCGGGAAGCTCTCGGAGCATTTTCCCCTGGTGGTGTTCCAGACCGGGTCCGGGACCCAGTCCAACATGAACGCGAACGAGGTGATCGCGAACCGGGCAAACGAGCTTGCGGGAAGGAAACTGTGCCATCCCAACGACGACGTGAACATGAGCCAGTCCTCAAACGACACTTTCCCGACGGCCATGCACATAGCGGCTGTGACGGTATGCGAGGACCGGGTGATCCCGGCTTCGAACAGGCTCATCACCGCCTTCAGAAAACTGGAAAAGGAGAACGAGGGGATCGTCAAGAGCGGAAGGACACATCTTCAGGACGCGGTGCCCATAAGGTTCTCCCAGGAGATATCCGGATGGAGATCCTCACTTGAAACCGATATAGAGATGATAAACAGGGCTATCGAGCCTCTGAGGAAGCTGGCTCTCGGAGGGACCGCCGTAGGCACGGGCCTCAACTGTCCGGAAGGATTTGACGAAGCCGCGGCGCAGAAGATCTCGGAGCTTACCGGAAAGCGGTTCGTGACGGCGGAAAACAAGTTCCACGCCCTGTCGAGCCGGGACGAGATGGTGTTCGCCCACGGGGCTCTTAAGGCTCTGGCCTGCGACCTCATGAAGATCGCGAACGACGTCCGCTGGCTGGCATCGGGACCCAGGCTGGGTCTCGGGGAGATAACCATACCCGCGAATGAACCGGGATCCTCAATCATGCCGGGAAAGGTGAACCCAACCCAGTGCGAGGCTGTGACCATGGTGGCGTGCCAGGTCATGGGCAATGACGCCGCGGTGTCAATGGCGGCATCCCAGGGAAATTTCGAGCTCAACGTCTTCATGCCCGTAAGGGCGTATGATTTCATACAGTCGGCAAGACTGCTTGCGGACGCGATGGTATCTTTCTGCGACAACTGCGTCACGGGAATCCGGGCGAATAGGGAAAAGATGCACGACAACCTCCACAACTCCTTGATGCTTGTGACCGCTCTCAACCCGTACATCGGATACGAGAAGGCGGCGGAGACCGCGAAGAAGGCATATGCCGAGGGGATCTCCCTGTATGATGCGTGCGTCAGCCGTGGATAACTGACTGATGAGCAGTTCGATGAGGTCTTCCGTCCGGAGACCATGGCGTGACAGAAAAAGGATATATCCGAAAGCACCGTTCAGACGGTGTTTTCTTTTGCCCGGAACAACAAAACGGGCAGGAGTTAATCCTGCCCGGATGCTGGCGTTATATGA
>CACZSC010000010.1 GCA_902783755.1 uncultured Ruminococcus sp.
AGACGCAGATCAAAATATCCGCTCGATCTCCTTCCGAAGACAAAGCATTCTGTCCCGTTGAAGAGTACTTTGTCGAAAAGACAGAAACCTCTGACATATTTCGGTGCCTGATTAAGCTTACGTATACCGCCTTTAAGGATGTTCGATTTGTGGAGCTGCCTGTTATGACGGCGTACGAACTTCAGACGTTTTCTGTCGGTCGATTGGATGTATGTCGCACGTATCGTCTTCTATTCGTCTTCTCCGCCCGTGGGCCTCTTCCCCCTGACAGCCCTGATCCACAGGATCACCGGGATCATGAGCATGGCGCCGCCTGCTGCGATCCCGCACAGGATCCACAGGCCCGGCAGGCCGTTGCCCGCGAAGGCGGTCACGAGTGATATGATGACGGCCGCCGCGTACACCGCGGCCTGGGTGGCGCTGAGGCGCCTGAAGCTCACGTTCCCGGCTCTTATGAGCAGGGCAACGGAGACGCACAGGCCCAGTATGAGCGTATTCGAATATATGAGGGATCCCGAGAGCCCGGTGGAGAGCACGGAGGCTATCTGGGAGCCCGAGGCCCGGCCGGCCAGGACCGCCGTCAGCGGAGGCAGGGCGCCCCACACCAGTCCCAGGAGCAGGGGCACCGCCACCGATTCGGTCTTTCTGCCGGATGTCTTTCTGAATATGTGCTCCGCCCTGAAGGAGAAGGCCGTCGCCAACACGTACAGCCAGTCCGCGATGACGCCCCAGGTCAGTATGAACAGGGGTATCACCGCCGTGTAGTCACATATGAGGCAGAACACCATGAACACCAGCTTCGCCGTATGGGAAGCCAGGATGTATCTCTTCGAGGACTCTATGGCCCCGATTATATGCCTTGCCACCGAGACCGTCTCCACGGATCCTATGAACCCGCCGTAGCCGCTCACCGCCTTCTTCCGGTCGGTGGATATCACCGCCGAAGCGGCCCTCCCCACGGCGTCGGGCAGGTTGCGGTATCCTATGTTGTCTATGACCAGAGCCGCGTCGGCCTGGGCGAGGGACGGGGTGCCGGTGCCCGCGGCCCCGGCCACGGTCATGCTGACCTCCTCGTCGAACTCGGAGGCGTCGGCAGCCTTCTCCCTTATTTTCTTGAATGCGGAGAGGAACACGTTCCTCGTGTAGTTGTCGTTGTATCCGGAGCAGTCTATGATGTACGGCTCCCCGCCGCAGCTCTCCGGGTCCAGGTCGTCGTAGTCCGCGAGGCGCACCACCTTCACGGGGTCGCTCATCGAGGAGAGCCTGGTCTCACCGGAGCCGGCCACCGGCTCCTCGGAAAGGATCACCGCCGACACGCCCGACTTTTCGAGCCTTCCGAGATAGTCGCCGGCCTCGCAGGCACCGGCTTTCTCGGGCTCCCTGGCCACGGCGAAGTAACCCACGAACACCATGTACTGGTTCAGCAGCGCCGGCCTGTCTATCCTCTGGTAGTTCACATCTTTCATGCAGACGCCGAGGATCCTTGACGAATACTTCCCGAGCTCTGCGCATCTTTCCCTGAGGCGGTCTATCAGATCCTTCGGGAAGGGCTCCGGGCCCTTTCCGAGATCCACGTATCCGCAGCACTCCAGCACGTCACCGATCTCGCCGCAGGTGACGGCGAACATCCGCCCGGCGTCCGTGACGATGGAGGTGTCCAGCTTCCCCCTGAGCTCCGCCGCGCTCTCGGCATGGTCCAGGACGCCGCACTCCGGCAGTATGTCCCGCCCGGTCACGCGCCTGTAGTAGGCGCAGGAGCGCTCCACCACGGAGCCGTTTGCCGAAAGTCTGGCGAATCCGCGGTCTGTGGTGAGCCCGGTCTTTCCCGCCATGGTGGCGAGGCTGGCCAGCTCAAGCAGCTTCTCCAGATCCTTCGACTGTCCGGGTATCACGGGAGGCCGGACGGGATCCGCCTCGGCGTCCCCGGCGGTCTTTTCCGCACCGGTTTTTTCGGCGCCGGTCTTTTCCTCGCCGGCCTTCTCCTCTTCCCCGTTCTCCACGGAGGCCGGGAAATCCTTGTATCTGCTGCTCACTATCTCAACGTTTCCCGACCTGTAGAACTCGGATCCGCAGACCACGAAATAGTCCGTGTCGGAAACGTTTTTTATCTTTTCAAGATCCCTGAACCGGAGGCTGGTCTCGTCGTCCCTGCCCATCAGTTTCCCGGCTCTTCTTATGGACACAGCCATGGCCATGACCGCAGCGTCCCTCAGGAGGTTGCCCGCCGAGACGCCAGCCGCTATGAGCAGGGACAGCAGCACGTTGATGCCGCTTGTGATCCCCACCGTGAATATGGTCACGACCAGCAGAATGAGGGACACGGCTATGACCGCCAGGCTCAGGTATCTTCCGAACCTGGATGCGCTCTCCACGTATGAGACCGTCCTGTGGTCGCTGACGTCTATGCTCCCGCGGCTGGATACCACCAGGGATCTCTTGCCGCAGCCCGTGGCCACGATCCTTGCGGCTCCGGAAATGAGCACGGATCCCGCGAACAGCATGTTGGAGCGGAACTCGCAGGGGACCACGGTGTCGCCGTCGGTGGTGATGACCGTGTCGAACTTGTGTATGTGCCCCTTGTTGCCCGTGACGTTCTTCTCGCTGACCGTGGCATCGTAGTCCGACACCACCCGCCCGTCGCAGGGCACAGTCTCCCCGGCCTCTATGAACACGATGTCACCGGGGACCAGGTCCCGGGCCGACACGCATTTGATCCTGCCGTCCCGCAGGACCGTGGCCGTTGGTATCTTCGATTCCTCGCTGTTCTCGATGATCCTCACCGACGTGAAGCGCACCAGCATGTGTATGGCGAACCCCGCCACCAGGACCACCGCCATGAGCACGGTCCCGGTGTTCCTCTCGAACAGGGCCGCGATGATGAACGATATGAAAAGAAGAAGAACAGCCATGTCGAATACGGAATCCAGTATGACATTCTTCACCGACGTGGCTGCGACATGCCATATGTCGTTGCTGCCGAAGCGCCTGCGGCGCAGTTCGGCCTCATCGGATGACAGCCCCCTGTACATATCGGTCATGAATGCCTCTATGACACGGTCGCTGCTCATAAGATGCCATGAATTCCTGTATTTCATCGCTGTTCCCTTTTTTCTCTGTTATGTCACAATATATCGGAAAATGTCCTGTAAGATTTCACTTTGGGTGACGCTGAAACGGCCGGCGGCCTATCTCAGGATGACCGTTGTGCCGTCGCTGTCTATGGTGACCTCGGAAAGGTCGCCCCTCACCTGTACCAGCTTCTCGGCCAGTTTGTCCTCTATGTTGAGCTGTATGAACCTTCTCATGTTGCGGGCGCCGTATTTCTCGGAATAGGACTGCTCCGCCACGTAGGCGGCGCATTCGTCCGTGAACTCGGCCACGATGCCCTTCTTCGCCAGCACCGAAGCAAGATCGCCCAGCATGATCCTGGCGATGCCCCGGAAGTTCTCCTTCGACAGGGGGTTGAAGGTGATGATCTCGTCCACCCGGTTCAGGAACTCGGGACGCAGGAACTCCTCAAGGGCCTTCTTGGTCTTGTCCTCGAACATGGCCTTGGGGCTCGTGGCGAACCCGGGCTTGTTCTGGGCGTAGGTGCTGCCGGCGTTGGTGGTCATCACTATAATGGTGTTGCAGAAGTCCACCTGCTTGCCGTGGGAGTCCGTGATTATGCCGTCGTCCAGGATCTGGAGCAGAATGTTCATGACGTCGGGATGGGCTTTCTCTATCTCGTCGAACAGGATGACCGAATAGGGCCTTCTCCTGATCTTCTCGGTCAGCTGTCCCGCGTCGTCGTAGCCAACGTATCCCGGTGGGGATCCCACGATCCTCGAGACCGAAAACTTGTCCATGTATTCGCTCATGTCGAGCCTTATGAGGGTCTCGGGGGTGGAGAACAGGTCGTCCGCCAGGAGCTTCACGAGCTCCGTCTTGCCGACGCCCGTGGGTCCCGCGAATATGAAGGACACGGGCTTTCTCTTGTAGGAGACGCCGGTCCTTGCCCTGCGGACCGCCCGGGCCACTGCGGACACCGCCTCGTCCTGCCCCACAAGTCTCTCCTTTATCCTGGACTCCAGGCCTTCGAGCCTCTCGTAGTCGCTGGCCGCGATGGTGGAGGCGGGGATGCCGGTCCAGATCTCGATGACGTCCGCGAGATCGCTGTCCTGCATGGTCACCTTCTCGCAGAGCTCGTCCAGTTCCGCCAGCCTGCTGTCTATCCTCAACTCCTCAGCCTTCAGCTCGGAAAGGTTCCTGTACCTTTCCTCCACCTGGGCGGACGTGAGCTTGGAGGTGTCCTGGCTGTTTATCTGGGCCTCCAGCTCGTTCATGGCCTTTTCTATGACCACCTTCCTGTCGGCCAGGGAGTGGCGCTCGTTGATCTCCGGCGAGTGCACGGAGATATGGGAGGCCGCCTCGTCCATAAGGTCTATGGCCTTGTCCGGCAGGAACCTGTCGGTTATGTATCTCTCGGCGAGGAAGGCGGCAGTCTCGAGCACCGAGTCGCTGATCTTCACGCCGTGGTAGTCTTCGTAGTATTTCTTGATCCCGGCCAGTATCTTCACGGTGTCGCTGACCGAGGGCTCGTCCACCTTGATGGGCTGGAACCTTCTCTCGAGGGCGGAGTCCTTCTCTATGTATTTCCGGTATTCCGTGAGGGTGGTGGCGCCGATTATCTGGATCTCGCCCCTGGACAGGGCGGGCTTCAGGATGTTGGCCGCGTTCATGCTGCCCTCCGCGTCCCCCACGCCCACTATGTTGTGGACTTCGTCGATCACGAGGATGACGTTGCCCTTCGATCTCACGTCGTTGAGGAGCCCCAGGACCCTGGACTCGAACTGGCCCCTGAACTGGGTGCCTGCCACCAGGGCAGTCAGGTCCACAAGGCACACGTCGCAGTCCTTCAGCTTGTAGGGCACGTCGTTCTTCGCGATCCTCTGGGCCAGGGCCTCCGCGATGGCGGTCTTGCCCACGCCGGGCTCGCCTATGAGGCAGGGATTGTTCTTCTGGCGCCTGCACAGGATCTGGATCATTCTGTCCAGCTCCCGCTCCCGTCCCACTATGTTGTCCAGCTTCCCGTCCCGGGCCCGCTGGGTCAGGTTCGTGGTATAGGTGTCGAGGAACTTGTAGACCGGCGCCTCCTTCTCCCCGTCCTTCTTCTTTCCCCTGCCCTTTTTGGTATCCTGCCGGCCTTCCTGGCCCGCGTCCCCCATGAGCTTCGAGAAATTGACAAGGGGAGCCCTGCTGGTCTCGTCCGTCAGGTCCAGCTCTCCGCTGTCCATCAGGGCCTGCATCTCCTCGTTGAGTCTTTCTATCGTCTCGTCGTCAAGACCGGTCTGCGCGATGATGTCGTCAAGGGGCTTTATCCCCAGTTCCTTCGCGCACTTCAGGCAGAAGCCCTCGGTCCTGTCTTCCCCGTTCTTCTGGGTCCTTATGAACACCACAGCCGGGCTTTTGTTGCATCTTGAGCACATTACCATAAGTATGATCCTCGCCGCGCCTCAGTGGCGCATGTAAATATTGTCAAAAGAGTTTTCCGGGATTGAGTATCCCCTTCGGGTCGAACACCTGCTTGATGCCCCGCATCAGCTCCACCTGGCGCTCCCCCGCGGTATCCTTCATGTATCTCTTCTTCGCGTATCCTATGCCGTGCTCCCCGGATACCAGTCCGCACAGCTCCCGGGCCCTGCCGTACATGAGATCGAAGGCCTTGTCAAGCCTCGACTTCCATTCAGCCTCACCGAGGCCGTCACGGCAGATGTACACGTGGAGGTTGCCGTCCCCGGCGTGGCCGAAGCTGGGTATCCGTATATCCAGCTGTCCCGCCACCTCGTGGGTGTACCTTATGAACTCGGCCACACGGCTTCTCGGGACCACCACGTCGCATTCGTCCATCTCCGTGGTGGATGCCTTTATGGCCTCGAGGAAGGCTCCCCTGGCCTTCCAGACCGATTCCTTCCGCTCGTCCGTGTCCACCATGTAGGCGTCCGCGGCGCCGAGGTCCATGCAGAGCTTCGCCACCGAGGCCAGTTCCCTGTCGACGGACTCCCGCTCGCTGCCGTCCACGGTCAGGAGCAGATACGCCGGGTACCTGGTGTCCGGGAACCTCTTCCCGAGATACTCCTCCGCGAAAAGCACGGTCTCCCTCTCGAAGAACTCTATGGCCGTAAGCGACGCCCTGCTCTTTATGATCTCCGGCACGGTCCCGATGCCCTCGTCGGCGGAGCCGAAGGGGACCAGGAGGCTTTCCGTGATCTTCGGCAGGGGGATGAGCTTCAGGACCGCCTCGGTTATGATGCCGAGGGTGCCCTCGGATCCTATCATCAGGTTGAGGAGGCTGTATCCGGTGCTGTTCTTCACCACCTTGCCCCCCAGCTTCTCGACGGACCCGTCGGGGAGGACCACAGTGAGTCCCCTCACGTAGTCCCTTGTCACGCCGTATTTCACGGCTCTCATGCCGCCGGCGTTGGTGCTTATGTTGCCGCCTATGGTGGCGGACTTCTCGCCGGGATCCGGCGGATAGAGGAATCCGTTGGATTCGGCGAAGGCGGCCAGGTCCATCAGAAGGACTCCCGGCTGCACCGTCACCGTGAGGTTCTCGGTGTCAAGCTCCAGGATCCTGTCCATCCTGACGGTCTCTATCATTATCCCGCCCTCGAGAGCCACGGAGGCTCCCACCAGCCCGGTGCCGCTGCCCCGGACCACCACGGGTATGTCTCTTGCATACGCGTACTTCATGACCGCGGACACTTCCTCTGTGGTGAGGACTCTTACGAGGACGTCCGGCATGCTGGTGACGCCGCCGAGCTCGTCGTGCCCGTAGTCCGCCGCGATCTCCTCTCCCTCAAGGACCCTGTCCGGGGAGATGACGCTTCTGAGATACTCCGTATCCCTGTTTTCGATCCTGTTATGCATTCCTGCCCTCCTCCGCTTTAGATATAAGGGCGGGGACGATCTCGTAAAGATCACCCACGTATCCGCAGTGGGCTATGTTGAATATGGGAGCGTTCCTGTCGCTGTTCACGGCTATGATCAGGTCCGAGTTCCTCATACCCGCCGCGAACTGGACGGAGCCCGACACTCCCAGGGTTATTATCAGCTTGGGCTTCACGGTCCTGCCCGACAGGCCTATCTGTCTCCTGGGGTCGAACCATCCGGCCTCCACGAGAGGCCTCGTGCAGGCGAGCTGTGCCCCCAGGGCCTCCGCCAGGGAGGCGGCCAGGGCTATGTCGTCCTTCGACTTCAGTCCCCTGCCGCAGGCCACTATGACCCCGGCATCGGAGATGTCCGTCTCTTCGGGCTTCTTTTCCACTTTAAGGACTTCGGTGTTCCCCTTCAGCATGTCCGGGGTGATCTCCATCCTCACGATCCTCCCGTGAGGCTCCTGCTTTTCGGGGGCCGAGAAGATCTTGTATCTCACGGTGCAGAACTGGGGCCTGGTGTCGGGCGTCACGATCTGCGCCATTATGTTGCCTCCGAAGGCGGGCCTGATCTGTACCAGGTCCGTGTTCTCCCTCATCTCCAGCATGGTGCAGTCCGCCGTGAGCCCGGCCCGGACTCTGGCCGCCACCTTCGGCGCCAGGGACCTGCCCAGGGACGTGGCCCCCACCAGTATGGACGAGGGCTTCGTCTTTTCTATGAAATCCGCGAACATGGCCGCGTAGGGGGATATGACGAAATTCCCGCAGGCCGGGTGGTCGTATACGTATACGGCGTCCGCCCCGTACCGGAGCAGCTGTTCCGCCGCCTTCTCCGTGCCCGAGCCTATGAGCAGGGCGGAGACGGGATGGCCCGTCACCCTGCTGAGCTCCCGGGCCTTGCCGAGAAGCTCCA
This sequence comes from uncultured Ruminococcus sp., assembly GCA_902783755.1. Taxonomy (GTDB): domain Bacteria; phylum Bacillota; class Clostridia; order Oscillospirales; family CAG-272; genus UMGS1696. The sequence continues at coordinate 7,828 of CACZSC010000010.1, forward strand.
GGGACACGGGATGCACCGATCCCCTGTTCTTTCCGTATCCGCAGTACTCCGCGAATACCGCGATCCCCTTCCAGAGATCCCTGTCCACCGAGCGGACCGTCTCCTCCTCGAAGGTCACGGCGCCTGCCGGGCCCTTCTTCACGCACAGCCTGCACATCCTGCAGGCCGGGCCTGCCGTCAGCCTGCCGCCTTCGTACGAGAACGCCCCGAAGGGGCACAGATCCATGAGGGCAGAAGCTTCCTTTTCGGTTATCCTGTCGTTATGTATCACAAGTCCCACGGCTCACCTCAGAGAAACTTTCTGCTCTTCAGGACCGAATAAAGTCCTTCGGCGAGCTCTGCGGAGGTGCCTTCGAACAGCTCCCTGCTGTCGGAGGACTCCGGCGGGAATATGCGCTCCACCCTTGTGGGGGAGCCCTTCAGTCCCAGCCTCCCGGCGTCTGTGCCCTCAAGGTCGTCGGCCGTCAGCACCTTCACGGCGCCGTCACCGGTGGCGAACTTTCTCCTGAAGGAGGGGAGCCTCGGGGTGTTGGCGTCCTTTTCCACCGTTATAAGGCAGGGATATCTCATCTTCTGTGTCTGGATCACGTCGTCCAGGTTCACCGTCACGGTCAGGCAGTCTTCCGAGGCCCGGACCGTCATGACGTTGGCGGCGTGCTCGATTCCCAGCTGCTCCGCCAGCTCCGGTCCCACCTGGGCGGTGTCCCCGTCGGTGGTCTGCTTGCCGCATATGATGAGGTCGAACTTCCCTCCGGTGATCTTCTCCACCCCGCGGCTGAGGGCGTAGCTGGTGGCCTGCACGTCCGCTCCGGCGAACCTGCGGTCGCTCAGCAGCCAGGCTTCGTCGGCCCCCATGTACACCGTCTCGAGAAGGGACTGGACCGCCTGGCCCGGCCCCATGGAAAGGGCCGTGATCCTGACGCTGTCCGGATCCTCCGCCGATTCTCTGATGGAGAAGGCCGTCTCAAGAGCGAAAAGGTCGTAGGGGTTTAGCTTGCCCGCGAGCCCGTCCCGCTTCAGGACCCCCGTGACGGGATCCACTTCCACGGCGGTGGTGCCGGGCACCTGTTTGACGCATACGATTATATCCATGCAATAAATCCTGTGATTCTGAAATGTGTGACTGCTGCCCTATGCCAGCAGTGATATGATCATCTTGAGCAGGTTGTGCTCGTAGAGGAACTTGCAGATGAAGGTGTCCTCGAGCTTGAAGGTCCCGAACACGCTGGGAGCGACGATGGCCAGGTTGTTCATCAGGGCGACGAGCAGTATGGCAAGCAGCCAGGCCACTAGGGCACCTTCAACCACTCCCAGCAGGAATCCGAAGATCTTGTTGGCCGTGCTGAGGACGGGCGCCTTGAATATGGTGTTCAGGATCCAGGTGATGAGCTTCAGCACCAGGAACGCTCCGATGAACAGGGCGATGAAGGCGATGATGGAGGACAGGCTGAAGGAGGTCTTGTTGGCCACGGAGTCCGCGACTCCGTCAACGGTCTCCTTGGTGACCCCCGTGAGGCCCCTGATCCTGTCTATGAAGTCGCTCAGGTTGGTCTTGTACCTCGTGAGCATGTCCATGAGATTGTCAGGCGCGTTGTTCCCGAGTATGGTCTCGGCCAGCTTGTCCAGGTTGAACAGGCCGGAGCCGGCTCCCACGTCCAGGGAGAACCCCTGCAGGGTCGTGGAGATGTCGTCCGATATCTTCCCCAGCATGAACTTCTCGTTGATTATGTTAGCCAGCCAGGGCGTGAAGGCGTAGGCGATGATGCCCGATGCCACCGTGGAGATCAGTGACATGAAGGACTTTATGAAGCCCCTTCTCGCCGCGATCCACAGGATCAGGACGAAGATTATAAGGATTATGGCGTCTATTACGAAATTCATAGCACCCTCCCTTTATTGATGATGAAACTGTTACTTACTGGTTTTCAAAAGATCCCGCTCCCGCCGGAGCTTCGTCCGTGAAGGCTCTCTCCGCCGACTTTTCGCGGCACACCAGGATCCCGCGGCTCAGGGGGATTATGTCGAGTATGTTCCCCTCCGCCCCGATCTCCTCCGTGGAGGTCTTCATGAGCTTTATTATCTTGTCGTGCGTCCTTATGTACGCCAGGCACTCGTCGGGGTTCAGGCTGGCGTACACGCCCCGGACCCTGATCTTCGACACGGTGTCGTGGATGACGCTGCCGGTCTCGTTGTCGATGACCACGATCCGGCTGTCGTTGGCAAGCACGTCCGGGGAGCTCACCAGCACCGTGAAGAGGCTGTTCACGTCCGCGTACCTGATCTCCTCGGATCCCGGGACGTATTCCCCTGCAACTTCACCTTCCGAGGTGACGAACACCACCCTGTCGGAGCATACGAGGATGAACTTGCCGTTGCCCCGGTACAGCTTCAGGGGAAGCGATCCTTTGTAGGTGAGGCTTGCCACGGGCTCGGTGCCTCCCCGTTTCAGGATCTGCAGTTCGCAGTCCAGGTCGGATCCCGTGGGCACGGCCGAGGCCAGGGCGAAGTACTTGCCGTCGGAGGACAGGACGCAGTCCATGACGTAATTGTCCTTGTTAACGGACATGACCAGCTTGAAGTTCTGGGAATACAGGTCAGCCGTGTATCTGGTGTTCTTGCCCCTGTACACCACCAGGTACGATCCGTCGTCCGAGGTGTCGGCGGCTATGATGTCGCCGTCAGCCGTCCGGGATATGACTTCGGTGAACTGGTTGTACAGGGAGTAGCCGGTGCCGCCCAGGTCATATACCAGCATGTACTTGCCGGAGGCCTTCATGACGGGGTTCGAGAGGCTGATCTCCTGGGTGGTCACTATGTCACCGGAGTCGTTGTAGTAGGTATACCGCACGTTGTTTATGACGGATATGCCTCCCCGGTATCCCGAGAACAGGGTGCCCTCGCTGCCGTTGTATACGATGGACGTCAGGGCCGTGTCCTCGGAGGACCTGAGGGACGAGAAGTCCCTGACCAGGTATTTCAGGTTCCCGTATGTGATGTAGTCGCCGAAGAAGATGTACACGCCGCCTATATATACGAGAAGCAGCACCAGGAACACTATCCCCGCGAAGAGATACGTCCTCGACACCTTCTTGTAGTATTTGTTTATGTTCGGACCGAGCTGACCCACTACGGATATCTGGGTCTCTTTTCTGTTCTCCACGCGGATCAACTCCTTTCTCTGTTTTCTAGTTACTGAGCCATTCTATGTCCCCGGGGTACCTGACCTCCGCCAGGTACAGCCCGCAGGCAGGCGCCGTCCTTCCGGCGGCGTACCGATCCCGGGCCCCGATTATCCTCTCCATGTCCCCGGGGTCCAGGGTGCCCCCCGCCATGTCAGCGAGGGTGCCGGTGATGATCCTCACCATGTTGTAGAGGAACCCGTCGGCGGAGATGCGGAGCTCCACCAGGTCCCCCCGTCTTTCCACGGAGCACTCGGTGACTGTCCTGACCGGGTCCTCTATCTTCGAGCCCGATGCCATGAAGGACCTGAAATCGTGCTTCCCGGTGACCGCGGAGGCCGCTTCGGCGAGCCTGCAGAGGGTCTCCTCCGGTATGCGCCATCCCAGTTCCCACACCCTGTTGTTCATGAGGGGGTCCCTGGTGACGCTGTCGTGTATCCTGTATATGTATCTCTTGGAGACGGCCGAGTATCTCGGATGGAAGTCCTCCTCCGCCGGGGCCTCTCCCGTGATCTCGATGTCCTTCGGGAGGTACGGGGCCATGGCCCTGTGGACCTTTCCGACCGGGATCCCCAGCGGGGAGCCGTCGCAGGTCTCGACGGTGGCGCAGAATCCCAGGGCGTGGACCCCGGTATCGGTCCTGCTGCAGCCGGTCACAAGGCATCTTCTGCCGAGGCATTCGCTGAACGCCTCCGTGAGCGTCCCCTGGACCGTGGGCCTGTCAGGCTGGTACTGCCAGCCGGAGTAGGCCGTGCCGTCGTATGATATCCTTATGAGGAGCCTGTTGTTCATATGGCGAAAGTGTATACGGGGAAATATATGTTGAGCAACACCACCGCCACCCCTATGGCGATGACGATGCCGAAGAACACCCAGTCCTTCGCGTCGGTCTTCGGGACGTTGAGCTTGGTCCTTCCCTCCCCGCCGCTGTAGCACCTGCACTCCATGGCGGTGGCCAGCTCGTCGGCACGCCTGAAGGCGGACACGAACAGGGGGATCAGGATCGGTATCAGGGCCTTCGCCCTCTTTATCACTCCGCCGGAGGCGAAGTCAGCGCCTCTGGCCGTCTGGGCGTTTATGATCTTGTGGGTCTCGTCTATGAGGGTCGGGATGAACCTCAGGGCGATGGTCATCATCATGGCGAACTCATGCACCGGCACGTGTATCAGCTTGAGGGGCTTCAGCAGGCTCTCAAGGGCGTCCGTCAGTGCAAGAGGCGTCGTGGTGTAGGTCAGGAACACCGAAGTGGCCGTGATCAGCACCAGGATCCTGAAGATGATGATCCCCGCGTTTATGATGCCCTCGAGATAGATGGATATGATCCAGAACTGGACCAGGAGGGTCTCCCCCTTGAACCAGAGGATGTTTATGAGGGCCGTGAATATGATGATGAACAGCAGCGGTCTCATGGCCTTGACCATCATCCTGACCGGGATATGGGTCATGATGACGAACACGGTGATGGAGACGAATATGAGGGCGAATGCCGTCAGGCTCTTTGCCAGGAAGATAGTGACTATGAACAGGATCGATGTCAGTATCTTGATCCGGGCGTCGAACCGGTGGAACAGGGAGTCGCCTTCCACATACTGTCCGAAAATGATGTCAGATCTCATTGATTCCTAAATTCGCCTTTCCGCGGAACGCAACCGGCGTTACTGTTTTCTTCTGAGTTCCAGGATCTTGTCCACCGCGTAATCCACGGTGTACACGTCGAGGCCTATGTCCGCGCCATTCTGCTGCATCAGCCTTGCGATCTTTGTGATTTGGGGCACGTCCAGCCCCACCGACGACAGCAGCTCCGCCTCGGAGAACACCTCGGCGCAGGGCCTGTGCATGAGGATCTTCGCGTTGGCCATGACGATTATGTCGTCGCAGTACATGGCCATGTCCTCCATGCTGTGGCTCACTATGATGACGCAGGTGCCCTTCTCCCGGGAGAACTTCTTGATGCCCCCCAGGATGTCGCGCCTTCCGGCCGGGTCAAGGCCCGCCGCGGGCTCGTCCAGGATCAGCACCTCGGGATCCATGGCCAGCACCCCGGAGAGGGCCACTCTCCTCTTCTGGCCTCCGGACAGATCGAAGGGAGACTTGTCCAGTATCTCGGGCTCCAGGCCGGCGAAGGCCGCCGATTCCTCGACTCTCCGTTTGATCTCGTCCTTGTCCAGTCCCATGTTCCTGGGCCCGAAGCCTATGTCCTCACGGACCGTGTCCGCGAACAGCTGGTGTTCCGGATACTGCATGACCAGGCCCACCTTGAAGCGCACGTCCCGGATCTTCTTCGGTTCCTGCCAGATGTCCTTCCCGTCTATGAGCACGGTGCCGGTGTCAGGCTTAAGAAGACCGTTCAGGAGCTGCACCAGTGTGGACTTGCCGGAGCCCGTGTGCCCGATCAGTCCCGTGATGCCCCCCTCGATCCTGAAGCTCACGTCATCCAGGGCCTTCGTGGGGTTCTTCATGCTCTTGTTGTATGTGTATGACACGTTTCTGAGTTCTACGACTGCCATGTCAGTTTCCTTTTTTCAAATAGTCTGATATTATCTCCGCGCACTCCTCTTCGGAATACGCCCCGTACGGGATACCGAAACCCGCTTTGTGGAGCTTGTACATCAGCTCCGTGGACTGGGGCACGTCCAGATCTATGTCCCACAGCATCTCGGGCTGTGAGAATATCTCTGCCGGGGTGCCGCTGGCCACGACCTTTCCCTCGTCCATCACGATGATCCTGTCGGCGAGGGACGCCTCGTTCATGTAGTGGGTTATGAGGATGATGGTTATGCCCTTCTCCCTGTTCAGGTCCTGGATTATGGACATCACTTCCTGCCGTCCCACCGGATCCAGCATGGCCGTGGACTCGTCGAAGATGATGCACTTCCGCTCCATGGCGATGACGCCGGCGATGGCGACCCGCTGCTTCTGGCCCCCGGAAAGGTTCGCCGCGTGGTACCTGGCGTACTCCGTCATGCCCACGTCCTTCAGGGCCTTGTCCACCCTTTTCCTTATCTCCTCCGAGGGGATGCCCAGGTTCTCGCAGCCGAAGGCCACGTCCTCTTCCACTATGGTGGCAACTATCTGGTTGTCCGGATTCTGGAACACCATGCCGATGTCCCGCCGGATCTTCATTATGTCATCGTCGCTGACGTCATCCCCGGTCATCTCCCTGCCCAGGATCTCCAGCCGCCCCTCGTCCGGCTCCTCTATCATGCAGAGGATCTTCGCGAGAGTGGACTTGCCGGAGCCGTTGTGGCCCAGGATCACCGTGAAGGAACCTTCCTCGATATCGAAGGATACGTTCTTCAGGGCCGGCACCGGAGGGGTGTCCTCGTCGCCGGGGTACGTGTACGATATGTTCTCGGCTCTTATTATCTTGCTCATCGTTTCCTATTTGCTTCTGAAGCTTGCCCTCACTGACGCTCCGCTGGGGAGCATGAGGCCGTTGGACGATACCCTGAGGCAGGTCTCCCCCACCTCGAATACGCAATTCTCTCTGATCTTCCCGGGAAGGGATTCCGAGAGGATGTATTTCATTACCATGGGCGACAGCCCGGTGGTATAGCTGTTTATCAGGAAGAACAGGGGTCTTTCCGACAGCAGCGAGACCGCCAGCTCCACGATCCCCTGTATGCTCTTCTCAAGGGTCCAGAGCTCCCCGGAGGGTCCTCTCCCGTAGGACGGGGGATCCATTATGATCCCTTCGTACTGCCTGCCCCTTCTGATCTCCCTCTCGCAGAACTTCCTGCAGTCGTCCACTATGAACCGGCAGGGGGCGTCCTCAAGCCCCGACAGGGCCAGATTCTCCTTGGCGGCCTGCGTCATGCCCTTCGAGGCATCCACCTGCACCACCTCGGCCCCGCCCTTCGCGCAGGCCACGGTGGCCGCGCCCGTATACGCGAACAGGTTCAGCACCCTGGGCTTTTCCCCGGTCTCCGCTGCTCTTTCCTCTATGAGGGATCTTGCCCAGTCCCAGTTGGGAGCCTGCTCAGGGAACAGTCCCGTATGCTTGAAACCCATGGGCCTGAGGCGGAAGGTCATGTCCCGGTAGCCTACGCACCAGGACTCGGGCATCCTGTTCACCGTCCAGGATCCGCCGCCGTTCTTTCTGGTGTACACCCCGTCGGCCTTATCCCATCTCGGGTCTTCCTTCGGATAGTCCCAGATCACCTGGGGGTCCGGCCTTCTCAGGATGTACTTTCCCCATCTCTCGAGCCTCTCACCGCCGGAGCAGTCCAGGAGCTCGTAGTCTTTCCATTCGTCACTTGAAAACATATGTCACCAAAGCTATTTGATCTTGCCGGCCATGGAGGTCGGCTTGTTGTAGTATTCAGCCAGTCTGGAGTTGCCCGTGTGGGCGTGGCATATGGCCGCCGCCAGGGCGTCCGCCGTGTCGTCGGGCTTCGGCACCTTCTTCAGTCCCAGGAACATGGTGACCATCTCCTGGATCTGGTGCTTGTCGGCCCTTCCGTATCCCACCACCGCCTGCTTTATCTGAAGGGGCGTGTACTCGAATATGGGCACCCCGCTGGCTCTCGCCGCCAGCAGTATGCATCCCCTGGCCTCCGCCACTATGATGGCGGTCTTCTGGTTGGTATTGAAGAACAGCTCCTCGATGGCCACGGCCTCGGGTCTGTATTTCTTTATGATCTGATCAATCTCCTCATACACGGACAGGAGCCTGTCCTCGGTCTTCATCTTCGCGGGAGTGGTCACTGCCCCGTAGTCCAGAGTCGTCAGTTTCCCGCCGAATTTTTCGGAATTTATAACTCCCCAGCCCACTATGGCGATGCCGGGGTCTATGCCCAGGATTACCAAATCAAGCCAATCCTCCCCCACGTTAATCATTAACGAAAATTATACCATATCTTAATATATATGTCAAAGAGCATTTTTCGCCGCAGGCTGATATTTCCGATAAAATATTGTTGATTTTCGATAATTTGAACTTGACGGCCGCAGCCCGCGGATGTATAATTGTTCTGCAGACGGGAAAAATCACGTCTGTACCCCCGGAAGCGGAGCCATGCCGCGGAAAAGAGGGGCGGTCAGGGCTGGTCCCGGAAGATTAGCCGGCCGGCATGTCCGGGACTGCACCGGCACGGGAATCGTACGAAAACCGGATGTACTGCCGGTATATACAGTGTAAAGTGAGGTCAGTCATGCAGATAAAAGAAGGATCAGGCTGGAAGGCCGGATACAACTCTGAAAAGAACAAGTACGGAGCGGAAGTCATATTCCAGGGCTCCTGGGACTGTTACGAGATCCCTGCCTCGACATTCAATTCACTGTCAAAAAACATGTCAGGCAGCGATGCCGAGAGGCTCATCACGGAAACCGGGCGCCGGCTGTACAGCCACGTGAACGACAGATGCGGTCCTCCGTACACCGTCGTTCTCGACGACGATTACGCCGACTACTGTCCCTGGCTGAAGCGGAAAAACGAGGCCGGAAAGACCTGGAGCGAGGATCTCACCGACGCTGCGGTGGAGCTTTTCGAGAGCGAGAAGAAGAACCGGGAACAGCGCAGGAAAAAGAGAGAACAGAGAAAGAAAAAATAACGGTCTGAAGGGGAAAAAGCCATGGTCAGATTCATTCTCGACACCGATCTCGGGGGAGACTCGGACGACGCGGGAGCCCTTGCCCTGTCCCATAATCTGATGAAGCTGGGGCACGCAGAGCTTCTGGCGGTGACGTCGGACTCGTCGGCATGCTACTCTCCTGTCACAATAAAGTGGATAAACGAATTCTTCGGCCGCGGAGACATCCCTGTCGGGATCAACAGGAGCCGGGCGTTCATGGAGAGGGATGAACAGAACCTCTATTCGAAGCCGCTGGCGGAGGAATATCTCAGTACCCATCCGATGCCGGAGTTCGACAGTTCCCTTAACATCCTCAGAAGGACCGTTGCAGCCAACAGGGACATAAGGATCGTGACCATCGGAGCCCTCAACAATCTGTGCGACCTTCTCAGGTCCGGGCCGGATGAGATAAGTCCGCTTACGGGAGAGGAGCTGGTGCGGCGGAACGCGGACTGCGTGTACGTCATGGGAGGACAGTTCACGGATCCCGGGTACGCGGAATACAACATCACATGTGATACAGATAGCGCCCGTTACGTGTCGGAGCACTGCCCTGTCCCGATCGTATACTCCGGCTTCGAGTTCGGTCAGAATATATACACTGGCATAAATTTCGGGAGAGAAAACAAAACCAATCCGATGTACAAAGCGTACAGCCTCGTGGCCGAAGCCTTCAGGCTGGGATCGCCAACCCGGGACAGCTGGGACCCCATCACGGTCTACGCCGCAGTGTTCGACGGAACGGACACCGG
>CACZSC010000011.1 GCA_902783755.1 uncultured Ruminococcus sp.
AGCTTTCCGAGGGCCTTCGGGGCTCTCAGGGTGTTGTCGAAGGACCCGGTATCTTTTGATATCTCTCTGTTCCCGACGGAGGCCACACGGCCGCAGGACGAGTAGATTTTCGCATAGGCGGGCTTTCTTCCGGGACCGTAAACTGTCTCGTATCTGCATCCCGTCAGGGCGAAGTCCTCTTTCATGAACTTCTCAGCTTCCTTGATCAGTATGAGGGATGCTCTTCCGGGGGCTATGTCTATGAAGGCCTTGTCAGAGGGCTTCAGGAAGCCCAGGAATTCCTCGTAGGGATGGAGGATCTTCACGGCGTAGCTTTTCCCCGCCGTGTTCTCAAGCCCGATGGCCTCATCCGGGGATATGCACACATTCTTGTTGGTCCAGCCGGGGTTGGTGAAGGTCAGCAGCCTCGTGTCGCCGTTTCCTCTCGAGACGGCGTTCTTTCCGTACTTCTCCTCGCTGAGGGGGAACCCGCTCATGAGGATGTCATCGTATTCCGCGTGCAGGTTGTATATCTTCGCGAACCTTGCCTGCTCGTCATCCCTGAGGAACCAGGGGTTGCCGTATACCTCGGGGGACACTATGAGGCATCTCGAGAAGGCCTGCACTATCATGTCGTCCTCGAAGAAGTCGGGGCAGGAGCTTATGCACACGCCGTGGTCCTCAGCCAGCCTCTGCATGCCCGGGACCAGGTCCCGGACCAGCGGCGCCATCCTGTGATGGGGGCCGGAGAAGTAGTTGTGGGTAAGCACGTCTATGTAGGTCTCGACTCCTTCGTGGAGGAAGGTGGACACGCAGATGTCGGCGTCTCCCAGCATGTGCCTGTGGTTAAGGATCAGAAGGTCCGGAGTATACTTCCGGCACATGTCTATGGTCTCCTTGAAATAGGGCCTCATCTCGGGCCTCAGCCAGTCGCAGGCCGTGTCGATCTTTATCTCCCTAATGTTGAAGTCGCGGCACAGGTTCACGAGGATGTTGCGGCGCTTCTCCCAGTCAGCCTCGGTCTCGCCGAATCCGTCGGCTCCGCCCCAGAGGCCCATCCTTATGCCCAGCTCCTTCGCCCGCTCCACGCAGGGACCGTATCCGTTGGGGTACTGCTTCCTCAGCTTTTCGGACGTGTAGGGGTCCTCATATCCGAATCCGGGGGTGTCGAAGTTTCCGGCGTCCCAGGCGTAGATCTCGATCTGCATGCCGTAGGTGTCCCGGAGCCATCTGAAATACTCGAGGTTTATAAGAGTCTGCTTTTCGGTGGATCCTTCGTTGGTGCTGTTGATCCATGAGAAATACTGGGGAACCGACGGGGTCCTCTCGTCAGCTCCGGATGTGGCTTTTGTCTTGACCATGCTACCCTCCAAATGCCCCGGAAAACGGCGCAGAATTGAATTGAATTTGTCGTTCAGATTATATCATCGCCCATGAGGTGTGTCAAGCTGAATGGGAAGTGCCAACCGGCTCCGGCCGGGGGCTTTTCCGGCGATAAAAATGAGAATTTGAGAAAATTTATCATTTTCCGTGTTCAAATTAACACTTTGCGATTGACAGAATAACACTGAAGATGTTAAAATACAAACGCGAACCGTGATGTTTTTTCGCGGAAAAAAGCATTTTATGCGGAAGGGGAGATAGCTTGTACAACGAAAGACGCGAACAGATCCGTTCACTCCTGCAGACCAAGGCTTTTGTATCTCTCAAGGAACTGGCTGACATGTTTCCCGACGTTTCCGAAATGACCCTGAGGCGTGATATCGAATACCTCGAGGGCGAGAGGGAAGCGATCAAGGTCAGGGGCGGAGCCCGCAGCATGAAGTTCATAACGAACCAGACTGACGGCTCCATAACCTACAGGCTCCAGAGGAACGTGCAGTCGAAAGAGGCCATTGCCGAGAAGGCGGCGAAATTCCTCGAGCCCGGAAGATCCATTTTCATCGATTCCGGCTCCACCACGCAGAAACTCCCGAAATACGTCCCCAACGAAAGGTTCTCCTTCACCACCACGGACCCGGCCATCGCCCTTGAACTGTGCAAGATAGGGCTGCCCATAGTCAATATGGTGGGAGGCAGACTGGACGGGGACAACCAGACCATCACGGGGCTCCACGCCACCAGGTTCCTGGCGGAGATCAACATCGACATCGCGTTCCTATCCCCCTCGGGCCTGTCCCTGAGGAGCGGCTTCACGGTAGGCAACTACGCCGAGTGCGAGCTGAAGAGGATAGTGGTGGAGAAAGCCAGGATGGTGGTGATCCTCATGGACGGTTCCAAGATGGACAAATCCCTGCCGTACACCTTCTCGACCTTCGCGAACTGCGACGTGCTGGTGACGGACGGAAAGCTTCCCGAGGACATGGAAAAGGAAGCGAAGGACCGCGGTATCGAGATCATATACTGCGGAAGCGAACTCTAGGACCATCGGTGCGCCTCGCACTGCGGTCGCGCAACTGAATCAGTACTATATATTTCAGAAAGGACATATATATGGCAAATGTAGTCATCATGCCCCGCCAGGGCCAGAGTGTTGAGTCATGCATCATCACGGCCTGGCAGAAGAAAAAGGGCGATCATGTCGAAGAGAAGGACATCCTGTTCTCCTACGAGACCGACAAGAGCGCCTTCGACGAACCGTCCCAGTTCACAGGCACTATCCTCGAGGTGCTGTGGAACGAGGGAGACGTGGTGCCGTGCCTTGAGCCGGTCTGCATCATAGGCCAGCCCGGAGAGGACATCTCGGCCCTGCTTCCCAAGAAGGAAGAGGCGAAGGCACAGGGAGCTGAGGCTCCGAAAGCCGAGGCGGAGGCCCCGAAGGCCGAAGCTGCAGCCACGGTGCCGGAGGCTTCCGGCGAGAGGATCTTCATCTCGCCGAGAGCGAGAAAGCTGGCTCTCGAGAGCGGAGTCGATATGACGAAAGTCGTATCCACCGGCCCTCACGGAAGAATAATCGAAAGAGACATCAACAAGGCGCTCGATCAGGGATTCGTCTCCACCACCGAAAAAGTGGAACTGTTCCTGGCAGGCAAGCTCGTTGAGACGGACGATAAAGCAGAAGAGGCGGCGGCAGCTCCTGCGGCTGCGAAGGCTCCCGACACGGCGGACCTCAGGGCCTACGACGAAGAGCCCCTGTCGAACGTGCGGAAGGTCATCGCGAAATCCATGCACCAGTCCCTGTCCGAGATGGCACAGCTCACACTCAACTCCTCCTTCAATGCCAAGTCCCTCATGGACTACAGGGCAAAGCTCAAGGCAGGCGCGGAGGCTCTGGGACTCGGAAAGATCACCATCAACGATATGGTGCTCTACGCGGTATCGAGGATCCTCCCGAAGTATCCCGAGATCAACGCGAACCTGGTGGACGGCAAGTTCCGCAAGTTCAGGCACGCGAACGTATGCGTTGCTGTCGACACTGAGAGAGGGCTCCTGGTCCCGGTCATCTTCGGAGCCGAGAACATGACCCTGTCAGAGATCGCGAAGAGATCCAAGGAACTGGCGTCCCTGGCAAGGGAAGGCAAGTGCTCACCCGATGACATGAGCGGCGGAAGCTTCACGGTGTCCAACCTCGGATCCATGGGAGTCGAAAGCTTCACTCCCGTCATCAATCCTCCCCAGACGGCCATCCTCGGCGTGTGCTGCACCACCAACAGGCTGGATGCCGAAGGCAAGGTATATCCCGCAATGGGACTGTCCCTCACCTTCGACCACAGGGCGGTGGACGGCGCTCCGGCAGCCAAGTTCCTGAAGGAGCTCTGCACTGCGCTTGAGAACTTCGAGCTCCTGCTCGCTAAATGAGGGGGAGAACGATGGAAAACAGGTTTGACCTTATAGTCCTGGGCGGAGGCCCGGCGGGTTACAACGCGGCCGAGAAGGCTGCCCATGCCGGACTGAAGACAGTGCTTTTCGAGGAAAGGGCCCTCGGAGGCGTGTGCCTCAACGAAGGCTGCATCCCCACGAAGACTCTCCTATATTCAGCAAAGATCCTTGACTACGCCCATCACGGTGAAAGCTACGGCGTGACCGTGGAGGGAGCGAAGCTTGACCACTCGAAGGTGGTCGACAGAAAGAACAAGGTAGTGAAGACCCTGGTGTCAGGCGTGGGCGCCCAGATGAGAGGCGCAGGCGTCACGGTGGTCCCGAAGACCGCGGTCATCAAGGGCAAGGGCGCCGAAGGCTTCACGGTAACGGCCGACGGAGCTGACTACACGGCTCCGAAACTCCTGGTGTGCACGGGCTCCGAAGCGGTGGTACCGCCGATCCCCGGCCTGAAGGAAAGCTACGAAGCCGGATTCGCCATGACGAACCGTGAGATACTCGACATCCGCGCGATCCCCGAAAAGGTGGTCGTGGTGGGAGGCGGTGTCATAGGCCTCGAGATGGCTTCATACTTCTGCTCCACGGGAGCCGAGGTCTATGTCGTCGAGATGCTTGACAAGATTGCCGGCCCCACGGAGCGCGAGATCTCCTCGATCCTCGAGAAGAACTACTCAAAACGCGGAGTCAAGTTCATACTCGGCGCGAAGGTCGCTTCCGTAAAGGGAAAAGCGGGCGAAGGCGTCGTTGAATACGAGAAAGACGGAAAGACGGAATCCATAAAGTGCAACACGGTCCTGGTATCCACAGGACGCCGCGCCAGAACGAAGGGCATTGGTCTCGAGGAGATAGGCGTGCGTCTTGAGCGCGGAGCGGTCGTCACGGACGAGAGGCTGAGGACAAACGTTCCCGGCGTCTGGGCGGCAGGCGACGTCAACGGAAAGATCATGCTGGCCCATACGGCATACCGCGAAGGCGAAGTCGCCGTGGCGGACATGCTGGGCAAGAAGGATTCGGTCGACTACAGAGCCATCCCGTCTGTCATCTACACCAATCCCGAAGTCGGGTCCGTGGGCGAGACAGTCGAGACCGCGAAGAAAGCCGGGATCGAAGCCGAGGAGGCAACGATCAGTCTGAGATACTCGGGACGCTACGTTGCCGAGAACGAAGGCGGGGACGGCATCGTCAAAGTCGTTTACGGGAAAGAGCATCACGACATCCTGGGCGTGCACATGATCGGCTCCTACGCCTCCGAGATCATCTTCGGGGCGGCAGCCATGGTGGCCCGCCACCAGAGAGTGTCCGACGTTGAAAAACTCGTATTCCCGCATCCCACCGTTTGCGAAGTCATCAGAGAAGCAATGTTCTCCATTGACTGAAAATCTTCATAAATATTTATACAAGGAGAAAACATACCATGCCAAAGAGTCAGTATATCGATCCCGGCAAAGTCTTCACACCGGGCTACATCGAATTTGAGAGCATTCCCCTTTGCAGATACAACAAGACCCTCGCCGAGGAAAAGAAGATATATTCCAAGGAAGATTTCCTCCGCATCTACCACGACATGAGGACCATCCGTGAGTTCGAGACCATGCTCAATGAGATCAAGACAAAGTCCGAATACAACGGAGTCAAATACAACAACCCGGGTCCCGCTCACCTGTCCATCGGCCAGGAAGCATCCGCAGTCGGCCAGGCTTACTGCCTCGACATCAACGACTACACCTTCGGATCCCACAGAAGCCACGGCGAGATCCTGGCGAAGGGTCTCTCCTCCATCAACAAGCTGGATGAGAAGGAACTCTATGAGATAATGAAGGACTTCCTTGGCGGAAAGACCCTTTCCGTCGTCGAGAAGAACAACAAGAGCGGCAGCATCAAGGATCTGGCGAAAGACTTCCTGCTCTACGGAGCACTTGCTGAGATCTTCGCCCGCACCACAGGCTTCAACAAGGGCCTCGGCGGATCCATGCACGCCTTCTTCATTCCTTTCGGCATCCTTCCGAACAACGCCATCGTCGGCGGAGCAGCTCCCATAGCTCTGGGCGCGGCTCTCTACAAGAGATCCAACCACAAGAAGGGCATCGTTGTCGCCAACTCCGGTGACGGCGCTCTGGGCCGCGGACCGGTCCTCGAGTCCCTCAACTTCGCTTCCATGGACCAGATCACGAAGCTCTGGGGCATGGACGGCAAGTATTCCTCCGACGGAATGCCGATCCTCTTCAACGTGTTCAACAACTTCTACGGCATGGGCGGACAGACCATGGGCGAGACGATGGGATTCACATATCCCGCACGTCTGGCTGCAGGATTCAACACCGACCAGATGCACGCAGAGAAAGTCAACGGATACGATCCTCTCGCAGTCATCGACGCTACCACGAGAAAAAAGGAGATCCTCCTTTCCGGCAAGGGCCCGGCACTTCTCGAAGTCACCACTTACAGAGTTTCCGGACACTCTCCTTCCGACTCCTCCACATACAGGACCCAGGAAGAGATCGAAGCCTGGAAGGAAGCCTGCCCGATCAAGGCTTACCGCAAGAAGATGATCAAGGGCAAAGTGGCTACCGAAGCTGAATTCGACGAGATCGACAGGCAGATCGTAGACCGCATCACGAAGATCATCAAACTGGCCATAGACGACGAAGTCTCCCCGAGAATGGATCTGTCCAAGAACCCTGATATGATCTCCTCCATCATGTTCTCCAATCTCCATGTCAAGTCCATGGACGAGACCAGGGAGCCTGAAGTCCTCATGCCGAAGGAAGAGAACCCGAGAGTAAAGCAGATCGCCGGCAAGTCGAGATACGCCTTCGACGAAAAGGGTGAGGCTATCCCGAAGATGAAGCTCTTCAACATCCGCGACGGTCTGTTCGAAGCCATCATCGACAAGTTCTATGAAGACCCCACGACCATCGCCTACGGCGAAGACAACCGTGACTGGGGCGGAGCGTTCGCAGTCTACCGCGGACTCACCGAAGCGCTTCCTTACCACAGATTCTTCAACGCGCCCATTTCCGAATCCGCGATCGTCGGATCCTCCGTCGGTTACGCGGTCGCAGGCGGACGCGCCATAGTCGAGCTCATGTACGCTGACTTCATTGGCTGCGCAGGAGACGAGATCTTCAACCAGCTGTCAAAATGGCAGTCCATGTCCGCAGGCATCCTGAAGATGCCCGTGGTCCTCAGAGTTTCCGTGGGCTCCAAGTACGGCGCTCAGCACTCACAGGACTGGACAGCCCTCTGCTCACACATCCCGGGCCTGAAGGTCTGCTTCCCCGCAACTCCTTACGACGCGAAGGGCCTCATGAACGCAGCTCTCAACGGAACTGACCCCGTCGTCTTCTTCGAATCCCAGAGGATCTACGACAAGGGCGAGGAATTCCATAAGGAAGGCGTTCCCGAAGGTTACTACGAAGTACAGTTCGGCGATCCCGATGTCAAGAGGGAAGGCAAGGACGTAACGATCCTCACCATCGGCGCCGTCCTTTACAGAGCTCTCGAAGCCGCAAAGAAACTGGAAGAGCAGTACGGCATCTCCGCTGAAGTCATCGACGCACGCTCCATGGTACCGTTCAACTACGAGAAGGTCATCGAGTCCGTCAAGAAGACCGGCAAGATCATAATCGTCGGCGATGCCGTGGACCGCGGATCCATCATGAGAGACATGGCTTCCAACATCACAGAGATGGCATTCGACTATCTGGATGCTCCTCCGGCAGTATTCGGCTCACGCAACTGGATCACTCCCGCATTCGAGCTCGAAAAATACTACTTCCCGCAGGCTGACGGCATAATCGACGTCATCCACGAGAAACTCATGCCCATCCCGGGTCATGTGACAAAGTACAACGAGACAGAAGCCGAGCACATCGAGCGCGCAAAGAAAGGTGTCTGATCCCGCTTCTGTATGACAGAGACAATCGCATAACAAAGGGCCTCCCGCAAATGGGAGGCCTTACTGTTTGGGACCAATGTATTGTTTTTGCCTGAAAGTATCGTTTCTACCTGCCGAATGACCTATTTTTGTGCCTGAATGACCTATTTTCCAGGTGAATGACCTATTTTTGTGGTCGAATGACCTATTTTTCGCTATTGGAAAAGAAAGCCGGGTTAAATCTGTATTTTCCTTTTCCAAAACCGTTCACGGACTCTGTGGATCCGATCGTGTTGAGCTTCGTGAGTAACAGAGTTGCCGGAGTGTGGGAAATTGCCAGCACAGACATCACGTCGGAACGGCTGAACAGACGGTCGAACCTGAATTCTGAAAAAAGCTTTGCTCCGTTTTCAGCTGTCTTCCTTGTAAGTCCCGAGTCTGCAAGTATCCGGGCGGCCTGCTCTTCGCTTATTTCCTGCGCTGAATTCACGGCTGCCTGCCCCTTGAGAAGACCGCTTATATGCATCGTCCTGTTCTGCAGAGGGTTGTTTTCGCCGAGCAGGAGATTTCTGAGGAAGAGCTCCAGGTATTCCGTTGTTTCATGGATTCCCTTCTTCAGGTTGGTGTAGTTGGCTCTGACCATGGAGTTGCGGAAATACCACGCGTTCTTCGCGAATATATCGTTGGTCACGTTGAGCCCCTTTGACCTCAGGTACATTATGAAGAACACCGCTGTTGTTCTCGTGTTTCCTTCCCCGAAAACGTGTATCTGCCAGAGACGCGAAATGAAACGGGCGAGGTGCTTTATGATCCCGTCCATAGACAGTCCCGAGTAGTCGAATTCTCTCTCCTGAGAGAAGTCATATTCGAGAGTGGCCCTGAGCTCGGATGCACCGCCGTAGATCACCGTGTCGCCGTCCAGGACCCATTCTTTTTTTGTTATGTTATAGTCCCGGATCTTACCAGCATGCTTGTATATCCCGGAGAAAAGCTTCTCATGTATATGGAGATAATATCCCGGAGAGAAGACAAATCCGTTCTGGGAAAGAAGGGAAGCTATTCTCGATGAAACGACATCGGCTTCCTCTGTACGCGTTTTTTCTGCCTTTCTGTCAGTTTTGTAGTAGGATTCCACGAGGGCCTGTGCTTCCGAAACAGTGATCTCGCCTGAGATATTTCTGTTTGCGACATTGATCAAATACTCAGAGGTTTCCAGCGCGTCGACGGCCTGAAGCCCTATGGCAGTGGACCAGGCATAGGCGCGTTCCTGTCTGGTCGGGTCTTTTTCCTTTTTGTATTCTTCAAAAGGGTCTTTTAACGGTTCATTATTTATTGCCATGAATCTTGCTGCCGTCTCCCGGGTGTTCGGACAATGGAAGACAACGCTCCTTTCCTGATGATTGCATCATATCCGATGCATGCTGACTGATTTGTTGTTGGCTCACCTGCAGCGGCATTGTAAATGTGATATATGGAAGTAGTACGAGATACTTGCTCCATAAGAGGCTTAGCATTGGCCCGGTCGAGCTTCCGTTTCCGTTTCTTAAAACGACATCATGTCGATTTTGAACCCGTCCGGAAAGACAAAATTGCATTCCACCCGGCATCCCAGTACCTGAGCTATCCTGCCAAGATCTTCCAAGGACAGATTGCCTCTCTTGATCCTTTGTGAGAATGCCTGTGGGGAGCTGTTCAGCTTTCTAGCGATCTCTGAAACTGAAACTCCGGCTTTTGCGGAAATAACTTTTATCTGTGTGTTGGTATCCATTTCTATCACCTCTCATGCATATTATAAACCAAAACATTTAAATTGTCAATAGTCATATTTATTTTGCTAAGGTGGAACATAACCTTCTATGATATCCTTGACAAAAAAGTTAACATAGGTTATCATGTGCACATGAGGTGTGGACATGGATAACGAGAAAGCATTAAGGCGCATAGACGAAATAGAGGAGCAACTCGCGGATCTGCCCCGTGGTTATGTCGTATACAAGATGATACACGGGAAAAGACAGCCGTATCTGCAGTGGAATGAGAATGGAAAACCGAAAAGCAGATATATCAAGGCGGAATACCGTGATGATGTCATTGCAGATGCAGCCCTGCGGAAGGAACTGACGGAAGAGCTCAAGTCACTGAGGTCATCGCTGCCTTCATCGGAAAGAAATGAAGCATTTCCTGTATACCGCACCGAAGTGGTGCTGGGAGGGCGTCTCAGAGCACAGTCGCTGCGGGCCGCCGGTTACGGGAAGAGAAACTGTTTCCGCCTTCTGGAACGGTTCATGGAAAGCGCACTTCCCGGCAGGGTGTGTGTACTTTACGGGCCCAGGGGAACAGGGAAGACCACCATGATGTTGCAGGCTGCGAACGGACTGTCAGAAGAGGATCTTGAGCGCGCGGCATATATCAGGATACGGTCGAGGGATACTTCGAAAGACCTTGAGGCGGATATTGACCGACTGTGGAAACGGGGATACCTTTTCATATTTATAGACGGGGCTACTCTTATGGATGACTTCATAGAATCATCTTCCATCCTGTCCGATATATACGCGATGATGGGGATGAAGATAGTACTGTCGGGAGAGGATTCATTCAGTTTCAGGCTTGCTCTTAGGCAGGAACTGTATGACAGGGCGTATACTGTCCGGACTACATATATTCCGTTTTCAGAGCATTCGCGCCTGACCGGACTTGACAGCTTCGAAGGATACATCCGTTCCGGCGGCACGCTCGTTCCGGGGGACGATCCGGAAACGACGGCTTTCAGCGACAGGGAAGCCGCGGACAGATATGCAGATTCAGCGGTCTGCGAAAACATAGAGCGTTCCCTGAGGCGAAGCGGAAGGAGCGAAGAGGCCAGACGATTCAGGGACATTTGTGAAGCGGAAACTCTCAAAAGGGCTGTAAAGCGCGTCATCAGGAGGCTTGATCTTCTCTTCATGATTACCCTCCTCGGATCCTGCGGAGACTGGAACGGCAGGGATCACATCGCGGAGAGACTATCCGGGATGCTACGGGACATGGAACGCAGTGATGCGGAAACCGGAATCACAGAGGCCCGTGTAGGCGATATCACTGACTGGCTGAAAGATCTTGACATTATCGCCGAGCGTCCGGAGCGGAATATGACAGGTGCGCGGGGGAAACAGTATATCTTCACTCAGCCCGCCCTGCGGTACGCTCAGGTGAAAAAACTGGCGGACGGGCTCCTGGAGACAGGGGAATTCAGGATTATGAGCGCCTGGGAGAGGGAATACATATCCGGCAGAATCATGGAAGAAGCAGCGGAGCAAATGATGAAGGATGCTGTTTTGCTCGAGACCGCGAGAAGCCTGCCAAAAGACCGGCATGCTTTCAGATTTGCGCTGCAGGGTGCAGCGTTTGACATGGTAATATACACTTCCGGCGAGAACACCTGCGAACTGTATGAGATAAATCACAGCCGGGAGATTGTTCTGGATGGGTATCATGTGCTGGAGGATGAAGAACAGACGAAGGCAACTGAGCGGCAGTACGGCAAGATCACGAGGAGATGCGTTATTTACCTTGGTAAAAGCAGCACCCCGGAAAACGGCATCGAATACCTGAATGTTGAGGAATATCTCAAATCGCTGTAGTCTCTCTTGCATGACCGTCAGTTTGTGTTGTAAAATATATCGGGAATAAGGCAAAGGAGTAGGACCGATGAAAGACAGATACCTTGGCGAGCATACCCGGAAACTCGGCTTTGGCCTCATG
>CACZSC010000012.1 GCA_902783755.1 uncultured Ruminococcus sp.
CAGAAAACAGCCAGAAAAACAGCCAGAAAAACAGCCAGAAAACAGCCAGAAAAACAGCCAGAAAAACAGCCAGAAAACAGCCAGAAAAACAGCCAGAAACAACCAAAAAAAACAACCCAAAAAGAAAGGAACTTTTCATGGGTGGCCTGACAAAGTATGTTATTGGGTAGTAACGACAGATGATGAGGATATTTAGGCTGTAAGCATACATAGCGGAGCAAACAGTCATAATGCGAAAAAGAGATCGCCTGCACCCCGGATTGATATATCCGGGATACAGGCGATTACTATTTAATGATCTGTCAGCAGCGGAAACGATCAGTTGAGGAGATTGAGTTCCGTCTCGGGATCGAAGAAGTACGTCACCTTGCCGTGGAACGTCACATACAGCTTCTCGCCGTATACGAGGTGGCTCCTCTGTTCGTTCGTCAGGGTCACGGTGGGCGTACGCACGATGAGACGGGATCCGTCTTCCGTATCTACGTGGAGATGGAGCTCGCTTCCCATCATCTCGTTGACTTCGATCGTGCAGGGGAAGTTGTCCGGTGCCGGGCCTTCGCAGATGGTGACATGCTCAGGCCTTATGCCGAGCAGCACTTCTCTCGAGTCGATCCCCTTTTCCAGAAGCTTCTGGGTGTGGCCGGGATCCACGGGCATCCGTGATCCGAACACCTCTGAATAGTACTCGTCGCCCTGACGGACCAGCTGAGCCTTCATGATGTTCATCTTCGGAGCGCCGATGAATTCAGCGACGAACAGGTTCTTCGGGTTCTCGAACACTTCGGTAGGAGTCCCGACCTGCTGGATGTAGCCGTCCTTCATGATGACTATACGGTCGCCCAGGGTCATGGCCTCGGTCTGGTCATGGGTGACGTACACGAAGGTGGTGTCGAGTTTCTGCCTCAGGAGGATCAGCTCTGCGCGCATCGCGTTACGGAGCTTTGCGTCCAGGTTGGACAGAGGCTCGTCCATGAGGAACACCTTGGAGTCTCTTACCATCGCGCGTCCGATGGCGACACGCTGTCTCTGGCCGCCGGAGAGAGCGCGGGGCTTTCTGAGAAGATAGTCGGTGATGCCGAGGATCTCAGCTGCCTCAGTTACTTTCTTGTAGACCGTCTCCTGGTCCACGTGTTTCAGCCTCAGGCTGAAGGCCATGTTCTCAAAGACCGTGAGATGAGGATACAGAGCGTAGTTCTGGAACACCATCGCGATATTCCTGTCTTTCGGCTGAAGGTCGTTTACGACTTCTCCGTCGATCTCGATGGTACCGCTGGAGATCTCCTCAAGTCCCGCGATCATACGGAGAGTGGTGGACTTACCGCATCCGGACGGACCGACAAATACCACGAACTCCTTGTCCTTGATCTCAAGGTTAAAGTCATGGACTGCTATGACATGGTTGTCATATTCTTTTACTACGTTAGTTAGTTTTACTGTTGCCATAATCCGTTATCCTTTCACAGCGCCGCCGGTAACGCCTTCAACATAATATTTCTGGAGTACCATGAACAGTATGGTAATCGGAATAGCTACTAGAACACCGCCCGCGCAGAACATCGTATACGACGTTCCGATCGATGTCTTCTCGGTCATGCTCCACAAACCGACCGCCACGTTGTATCCCGAGCTGACTGCATGCGAGATGTACCTCGCGAAGATGAAGTCTCCCCAGGGGGCCATGAACGCGGTCAGTATCGTATAGATGACTATAGGCTTTGCAAGAGGCATTATCACTTTCCTGAATATCTGGAATCTCGTGGCTCCGTCAACCCGGGCGGCCTCGTCGAGGGATTTCGGGATCGTGTCGAAGTATCCTTTGGATACATAGTATCCCATACCGGACGATGCGCAGTAGACGAGGATCAGTCCGGGCACGGCTCCGGGTCCGGTGAGACCCATCCCGCTAAGCACCTTGTAGAGCACGATCAGCGTGAGGAACCCGGGGAACATTCCCAGGACCAGCATCGCGTTCATGAGGAACTTTCTGCCCTTGAACCTGAGACGGGACAGCGTATAGCTCATCGCGAGGACTATCACCGTCTGGAGTATGGCGGTGCACACCGCTATGAGAAGGGTGTTGCCGTACCATCTGAGGAAGTTGGTCTGCGTGAAGAGCCTTACGTAGTTGTCGAAGCCCCATTTCTTCGGGATGACGTATCCTGCCATGCCCTGGGTCTCGCAGCGGAAGGACTCGAGGAATATGCAGACGAAGGGAAGTATCCAGATAATGACTATCACTACCAGAAGGATGTATATGATGGTGTTGCTGATCTTTCCCTTGGTCGACATGCCCATGTGTTTCTTGGTCTTCGGAGTGTTGTTGATTTCTTTGTTGTTCATTGGAAATCCTCCTCATTCTTCGTCGACGGGATGATGTTGTACACTATCAGCGACAGCACCGCTATGACTACGAATATCATGATACCTATGACGGCGGCCAGCTTGTAGTTGCTCTCGGCTCCGGTCGTTATCTTGAACAGCCATGTGATCAAGAGGTCCGTGGAGCCTGCGGATCCGCCGCTCGTCAGCAGATCCGGGTTGGTGGGCCCGCCTCCTGTCAGCAGGTATATGACGTTGAAGTTGTTGATGTTACCTATGAAGCTCGTCAGCAGGTACGGTGCGGTGACGAACAGCATGTACGGGAGAGTGATCTTCATGTACTGCTGCCATACGTTCGCACCGTCGATCCTTGAGGACTCATAGAGGTCCTGCGGGATGTTCATCAGGATACCCGTTGCCATCAGCATCAGGTACGGGATGCCTATCCAGATGTTTATCACTATGACGGTGATCCTCGCGAGGGTGGGATCCGTCCAGAAGGGAATGGATTTGGTGATCCACCCCATGTCCATCAGGAACCCGTTTATGAGGCCGTTGTCCGCGAACATCTTTGATACATACAGTAGGGATACGAACTGGGGAATGACTATGGTGAGCACCAGGAAGCCTCTCCAGATCTTCTTCAGCTTGATGCCCTTCTTGTTGATCATGATGGCGACCACCATGCCGAGGAAGTAGTTTGTGAACGTGGCGAAGAACGCCCACATGAGCGTCCACGCCAGGATCTCGCCGAAGGCGGCGGACAGGTTGTTGCCTGAAGTGCCGGAGTTCCATGACAGCAGTTCGTTGAAGTTATTCAGGCCTATCCAGGTGAACAGGTTAGAATAGCCGTCGTGCTGGGCGTCATAGTTGGTGAACGACACCAGGATCATGAAGATGATGGGTATGACCGTGAACACTATGATACCGGTAAGGGGAAGCGCGAGCATGGTCTTGTGGAACTGGTCGTCCACCAGGGACCTGATGTCGTCCTTCCCGCTCTTGATCTTCTTTCCGGAACGCTGTATCTGGTCCAGGATCTTGTTCTGCTTCACGTTCATGCGCCAGGTGATCACCAGAGCGATTATGAACAGTATGGTGAGCAGGCCGTAAAGCAGGATCTTGAACGAATCGTCCCCGGCCACCGTGACGTATGAGTCGTATTTCTCATCGTATACCGTGTGGAGGCCTTCGGTCCCGAGGGTCGCGAACTTGGACAGCCAGTGGCCTCCTGCTATGATCATGTAGAAGATGAACACACCTTCGAACAGCAGGAACAGAAGTCCGCGCAGTATCTGACCTCTGGCGATATTTCCGAATCCCATTATAAGATATGACACTTTCGTCTGCCATGAACCCTTGACGAACGTGGTCCAGATGTCGACGGCCTCGTCCTTTATCTTCAGGCCGAATTTCTTGATCACGCTCCAGATCTTCTTGAAGAAGTTCAGGATGGCTTTAGGGATGCTGGCGAAGAAATGCAGAACCTTATACAGGATCTTTCGCGGTTTCGACAACCGCAGATATTCCAGGTCTGTAAGGTTTCTCATTTGATTATACAGCCCGTCCGGGACCGGCGCCGCCGGCCCAGGGATGGCATCTCCTCTGTACTAGATTTTTCCTTTGGGATGTAGGTACGAAAAACAGGCTACGGCAAAGCCGCAACCTGTTTTCGATAGGATGATGACCGTATTATTCAGCTTTGGCTACAGTGATCTCCATCTTGGCTTCGTCGAAGGTGACAACATATGTTCCGGGTTCAAGGAACACCATGTTGTTGTCGGAACCGCCGTCCTCGGAGAGGAGTTCAGCGCCGGAGACTACCTGAGCGAGACCCTTGTCGGAATCCCAGTTGCCCGGGGTCACGATACGTCCGCCCATGTAGTCGCTCTGCTCGACGGTAACGGTGTATGTGTATACGCCGTCAGCTTCCTGCATCCTGTAGTTGCCGTCGGAGTTGGACCAGCCGTTCCAAGCGCCCACGAGGATGTATCCGGATGTGTCGAGTGAGAAGAGACCGTCGATGGCTGCCTTGTAGGAATCAAGAGCTGCCTGGAGTTCTTCGTCTGTGGTTGCTGTCTGTGCCGTTGCGACGGGAGACAGAGCTATGCTCCACCATGAGCCGTGGATCTGGCCCTGGGGAACTGCGAATGCGTTCTGCTCGGAAAGAGCAACGAGAGCGGCGTCAGCCTTTACAGCGTCGCTTTCCTGGGCTTCCTTGTTGGAGGGGCCCCATCCGAACTTCTCGAATCTCTCGAGCTGGCAGTCCTTGCCTGTCAGATATGTGGCAAGTCCCTGGAGCACTGATGTCTTTTCGGGATCTGTCTGCGGCTTGATGCCGAGGAGCTTGCAGCCGGAGAATGAACCGAGCTGGTATGTCGTGCCGTCTACAGTGAAGGACGGGAGCTTTGCGACGCCGTAGTTGTCGCCGAGAGCTTCCTTAGCAGTGTTGACGTCCCATGTACCGGAGATGACTACTGCGGACGGGATAGCTGCGGAGAAGTCAGCCGTGCCTGCTGCGGATTCGGTGAAGCAGGTGGACTTCAGGAGTTTCTGCATTCCCTTGAGGGCGATGATGCCTTCGGGGCTGTCGAATGTATCGTTGACGGATGTGAAGTTGCCGTCACCGTCTGTTTCCCATTCGGACACGCAGCCCGTGCCGAAGAAGAAGGATGCGGTGTACCATGCGGTGCCTTTGATCTGGAAGGAGAAGTTCCTGCCTGCGGCTTCGCAGTCAGCGATGATGTCTTCCAGGCTGTTGATGTGATCTTCCGGGATAACGGACTTGTCATAGAACATGAAGTAGCCGTTGTCGTCTGTCAGCGGGTAGCAGTAGAGGTCGCCGCCGACTTTTGCGGAAGCTACGGAACCTGCGGAGTTAGCTGCTTCAACAGCTTCGCCTGCCTTGACGCCCAGCTTGGTGAGGGCGCCTGCCTGAACGAGACGGGCAAGCTGGTCCTGAGCGAAGCAGAACAGGTCTGCGCCGTCCTCGACGCTTGTGATCATCTGGGTTGCGGATTCGCCTTCGGAAACGCCTTCGATCCTTGCATTGATCTTGATGCCGTTGTCCTTAGCATATCTTTCGATCTGCTCAGCGAACTGTTCCTTCACGCCGGAAACCTCGGAGACCCATACGACGATGTCATAGGATTTCTCTTCGGTAGGTGTGCCCTGTGTGTCTTTTGTGTCCTTCGTGTCGGAAGGTGTGCCCTGGTTGCATCCGGCGAGAACGCCGAGACAGAGGACGACTACCAGCAGAAGAGCAACAAATACATGCTTTCTTGTCATAAAATCCTCCAAAAAAGAATTTGTAATAAAGTGTCCGATGAGGCGAACAAATATATCCGCCTCAATACGAGCTTATTATATATTTTTAATGGAAGATTTGCAACACAAAAAACGTTTTTTGGCGTAATGCACCAAATGCCAGCCGGCAATTTGTGCAAAAGGATGAAAGAAAAGCCCCGGTCCCAGGCCTTTCGGACCTGAAACCGGGACATCCCAGATCGTGATTTTTTAGTTTGTGGAGCCTCACTGATCTGCCTGGGAATTGAGCATTGCGTCGTCTATCTTGCCCCAGGCGCCGCTGCCGGATCCGGAGCATTTCACGTAGATGCCCACGGTGACGGTGTCGCCGCTTCTGACGGCGATGTCCCTGACGGTCCCGGTGTCCCAGTTGCCGTAGGAGGTGATGTCCATGCCGTCCGTGCCGACGGTCTCGCCGTTCACCTTCGCGTATGCGTATACCTCGTAGGTCCCGCTGTCGCCTCCCATGATGGA
>CACZSC010000013.1 GCA_902783755.1 uncultured Ruminococcus sp.
CATATTTCGTTTCTCCGTTCAGCAGATCTTCGAAAGCTTCGTCTTCTTGAGAAGGAACTTGACTAAGAAGTATGCCGCGATCGCGAATCCGATCCCCATGATCATGCCGAATATGACGTCGGAAGGATAATGGAAGCACAGGTAAAGCCGCGAGAAAGCGATAATAACCGCCAGCACTATCGCCGCGATGCCCCATTTCTTGTTGTACGCGAACAGAGCCACCGCACCTTCGAATGATGCCACCGTATGTCCCGACGGGAACGACGCGTCGCTCTCCACCTTGAGGGCGAACAGACCTTCTCCGCTTATCGACTCCCTGATTGCAGCCAGCGCTGAACTCAGGTCGTATGGTCTTATCCTGCCCACCAGCGGCTTGATTATGCCGTTGCAGAATATCAGGCCGAGTGTCAGCGCGATAGCCATCGTGATGCCTATCTTCCTCGTCTTCCTGAATATCAGTAGCACCACTGCGAGGATTATCCAGAATATCCCGGAATCCGCGAGGTGCGTGATCAGCGCGAGGAACCTGTCCAGAAAATCGCATCTCAGCGCGGTGTTCAGGCCCTCCAGCATTCCCGCTTCGAATATGTTTATCGCATCCATGTTTTCAGTCTATACCTCCGCTTCTTGCTTTGTTTTTAATTGCTTGAGAAATTCGAAAATAACCGACGCCGCTCCGGCGGCTCCGATATCCCCGGAGTTTATGACCAGATCGTAGTTTTCCGTCCTGCCCCATTTTTCCCCGGTATAGTAGTTATAGTAGCTGGACCGTTTCTTGTCCGTTTTCATGACATAGTCCCGCGCCCCGTTCCTATCAAGGCCTTCCCGCGCCATGACGGCATCCACTCTCTTCTCGAAATCCGCCATGACGAAGACCCGCAGAAGCTTCGGATATTCCGACAGCACACAGTCGGCGCACCGTCCCACTATGACAGCTCCCGAGCCTTCCTCAGCTATGCTTTTAAGAACGTTGGACTGGGCAACGAAAAGCTTGTCATTTATGGGCATGTTCACGTTCGCGTAACCGTGCCCGTATGAAGCGGCGCTGAGGGCAAGAGTGTACAGCAGGCTGCTGGAAGCCTTTTCATCGAACTCCTCCAGCACCTCCTCGCTCATGCCGCTCTTCTCCGCAGCCAGCTTGATAAGGTTGTTGTCGTAGAACCTGAAGCCCGTGAGTTCCGAGAGCTTCCGTCCGATCTCCCGTCCGTTGGTCCCGCTCTGCCTCGCAATGGTCACAATGTATTCCACGGCATCCTCCCGGTCATTATTTCTTTTTTCCTTTTCTCTTCTCGATATCGGATATGAGGCCTACCCTTCTCGCGTGCTTTCCGCCTTCGAACCCGGTGCTGACGAAGATCTCGGCAAGCTCAGCCGCAAGCCCTTCACCGACTACCCTAGCCCCCAGGCACAGAACGTTCGCGTCATTGTGGAGCCTCGTGTATTTCGCGCTGAATGTATCGGAGCAGGCTGCCGCCCGGATCCCCGGCACCTTGTTCGCAGCCATGCTCATCCCGATGCCCGTGCCGCAGCACAGTATGCCGAGTTCCGCCTTTCCGTCCAGGATGTAATCCGCCAGCTTCTCGGCGAACACGGGATAGTCGCAGCTCTGTTCCGAATCCGTGCCGAGATCCGTCACGTCGAAGCCTTCTGAGCGGAAATGATCCGCCAGAAAGTCCTTGAGCCTGAATCCCGCATGGTCTGCCGCGAATACCAGTTTTTTCTTTTCCATATGTAATCCCCTTTCCGGAGTTCGTTATTTTTCTTCCGCCAGTCTTTCTTCCCTTTCCCTTTCGGCCTGGGATTTTTTCAGATATACCGGGTTGAGGGCCGCATCCGTGAACACGGATCTGTCTGAAGCGCTGCTCCACTTTTCAAAAGCAGCTCTCGCCACCCCGTAGGCGGACTGCCACCTCAGTCTCACCGGCGTTTCAGCGATCCTGCCAGGATCTGCCGCGGCCTTCACCTTGTCGTAAGCGTCGCCTGTGAGATATATCGCCTCATCCCCGTACCCGGCAAGCGTCTCAACGAGCTCCGTTATCGCGATCTGGGTATCCTCGCAAAGCCTTTCGACAGTCCCGTCCGGAAGGCTCCTGAACAGCGCAGTGTATACCATGTCCCGCCTTGCGTCTATGACTGGCACCGCTATGCACGGGATGCCTGCGAGGCTGTACGCCATGGCCTCAAGGGATGAGACCCCGACGCAGGGGGTGCTGTGGGGGAACGCAAGCCCCTTGACGGCAGCCACACCTATCCTGATCCCCGTGAATGATCCCGGTCCCGCGGAGACCGCGTACATCCCGATGTCGCCGTATCCGATGCCTGCGGACTTCATGAGGGATTCCGCTGCGGGAAGTATTATCGCGCTGTGGGTTCGTGTCTTCACGGACACCTCGGCCAGCAGCCTGTCATCTTCGCATATGGCGCATGTGGCTATGTCCGCGCTCGTATCAATTGCCAGTATCTTCATAGATCAATCTCGATTCCGTCAACGGAGATCCTTCTCCCGTTCTCCGACGTTTTTTCTATATATACCCGGACCGGATCCGGGATCGTTGCGAATATCTCTTCCGGGATATTTTCGCTCCATTCGGAGATGCACACTCCCGTGTCAAGATACTCGTAGAATCCGAGAGCCAGAAAGTCGTCCTCTCCCCCGGTCCTGTAAAAATCGAAGTGGAACACCGGAAGGCCTCCCCTCCTGTATTCGTTCACTATGGTATATGTGGGGCTCTTGACCCGGCTTCCGGGGGAAAGAACCGAAACGAACCCTCTGACGAAGGCGGTCTTCCCGGCCCCGAGTTCGCCGTACAGGGCCACGTATCTTCTGCCATCCGCCGACCGTACCGCGAGAGCCAGCGCCCTGCCCGCCGCCTCGGTCTGCTCGGGCGATCCCGAAATGATCTCCGTCACCGTTTCATCCCCTTTCACCTTTGTTATCTTATAAGGATTATATCATACCGTAATTAAGTTTTCAATTAAAGCC
>CACZSC010000014.1 GCA_902783755.1 uncultured Ruminococcus sp.
CGATGACTCTCGAAGAACTTGCGAAAAAAGCTATCGAAGAGTCGAACGGAAAGACCTTCTACGGCGTAGGCAACTCCAGCCGCGGCAAGAGTGCTCTTCCCCTCTTCATCGAGTATCTCCAGACGATCGACCCCTCTTACACGCTTGAATACGACTGGCAGCAGCCGAAGAACAACAAGATCTTCGACCAGCTGACCGCTGAATCCAAGAAGGCAACAGGCACGTATGCCATGACCCTTATCCAGGACGGCAACCAGATCGAAAGCAAGATGGTACAGACCGGTATTCTTGACACCTTCATTCCCAAAGCATGGGCTGAAGCAAACAAAGTTGACGTTGCCAACTACAAAGGATACCTTCCTCTCCAGACTCTGAACAAAGTGTTCATGTTCAACACAGTCGGCACAAAGACATATACCAACTGCTGGGACTACGTCGCTGAAGGCGAACATGGCCAGTTCATGGACATCGACTCAGAAATCGTAGGAAAGAACTTCCTCTACATGCTCACAAAGGACGAATATGCTACTTACCTCAAAGAAGCATTCGACAAGCTTCCGGCTGATAAGCAGGCTTACTTCCAGCCGACGATCGATTCTGTCGCTGCTGACGCAGAGGCATTCGGCCTCGGTGCAAACGGCAAATACGGTCTTGCATGGATCAAACTGTGGGTAGGCAGCTACACAGCAGTTGAAGATGACGGTCCTATCTGCAACAACCTTGTTGACGTTTCCGCTGTTGACCAGTTCGGTCTCCTTGTTTACTCCAAACTGCGCTCTGTAACAGAGTCTGAAGCAAAATCCCTGAACAACATCAAAGTCGCTGCTTACGAAGACGGCTACGAAGGCATCGGCGGATACGGCTACTGCCACTATCTGTTCGTTACCGACAACAGCCCGATTCCGTGGACTGCCTGCGCATTCATAGCCTTCATGACCTGCACACAGCAGGGATTCGAAGCATGGGGCAAAGACATGGGCGGATACTCATCCAACCCTGTGGTCTATGCTGAAAACGAAGAGCTCCATCATCATGCTAAAGGCGGCGAGGTAGACGGCGAAGTCGTATATCCCGCTAAGAACGACCGCGGCTATGACTGGTGGGTCAGCACAGGCAAGCTCGTTCTTGAAGATCCTGAATACTGCGCAAAAGTTGCATTCACAGTAGGAAGCTGGATCGAACTTCTTGACAAGTATAAAGGCTGATCAGGAAGAGTAATCTGTTTGATTGAAAAGTTCAAAGGCGTCCCTTGTGGCGCCTTTGATTTTTAAGAGGGATCGCTTATGACAAAAACAATAAACGCTCCCACAAGTAAGTGGGTAATATTCTGGAACAAAGTCAAGACTTTCTTCCAAAAGCCACAGAACACGATCCTGGTGGTAATGGGTCTGGTATGTACTTTCACGACTCTGGCGCCTATCATCGCGATAATCGAAGATACGCTGAAGATCCACCCCGGTACTATCGACCAGAACCTTACAGGACTGTCTGAAGGCTTTACATTAGTTAACTACACAGACCTTTTTACCAGCAGCATCGCTGAAAGGCATCTGTGGACACCGCTGCTCAACACGGTCATACTTGCCGTTCTGTCCTGCCTTGTAGCTATCCTTTACGGCGGAATCTTCGCATTCCTCGTCACCAGGACGAATCTCGTAGGCAAGAAATACCTGAGCGCTATATTCATTTTCCCGTACATCATGCCCCAGTGGACACTGGCAACCGTGTGGAAAAACCTCTTTGACTCCATCGCGGTGACCGGAACACGAGACGGTCTGCTCGCAGGTCTTTTCGGCATCACGATGCCGTCTTGGTGGTGTCAGGGCATGTTCCCCAGCGTACTTGTGCTGGGCCTTCACTACGCGCCTTTCGCCTATATCCTCATAGGCGGCATATTCCGGAACATGGATGCGAACCTTGAAGAGGCGGCAACGATCCTGAACACCCCGAAATGGAAGATCATGACGAGAGTCACCCTTCCTCTGATCAAGCCAGCGATCCTCTCGACGATCCTGCTTGTCTTCGGCAGCTCCATGGGAAGCTATCCTGTTCCGCACTTCCTGAAACTGACGACTCTTTCCACGAAATACATCGAGCTGAACTCGAACCGCACCGGACAGGCAAGTATCCTTGCCGTGATCATGATGCTACTGGGAGTCGGTATCATGTATTTCAACCAGCGAAGTCTCAAGAGCCGGAAGAGTTATACGACAGTCACGGGAAAGTCCGGACAGACTTCAAAGATCAATCTCGGAAGAGTCGGAAAGATCGTGATCGCAGTCATATTCATACTGCTCACCTTCTTTACCAGTATCTTCCCGATCATATCGTTCGCATTTGAAACCTTCCTTCCCAACCCGGGCGACTACAGTTTCCTGAAGACATTCAACCCGGAAAACCTGACCACCAAGTGGTGGATAACCAGTGAGAATGTCAGTGAAAACGGCATGTACGGCCAGAAAGGAATGCTGTTCAATGAAATGATCTGGCAGGGCTTCGGCGGTACGATGCTCGTATCCTTCGCCTGCGCCATCACTGCAGGTACCCTCGGAACGCTCATCGGATACGCCGTATCGAAGAACCGCCGCTCAAAGCTCGCAAGCTACGTCAACAGCATGGCCTTCCTCCCGTATCTCATGCCGTCCATTGCGGTCGGTATCGCATTCTTCAAGCTGTTCTCAGGCGGTATAAACCTGTATAACACATACCTGCTTCTTATCATAGTCGGTACTGTGAAATACATACCGTTCGCAAGCCGCTCATCGCTCAACTCGATGCTGCAGCTCAGCGGAGAGATCGAAGAAGCCGCGATAATCCAGGATATCCCCTGGTGGAAGAGAATGACCAGGATCATCATTCCGATCCAGAAGTCATCGATCGTAAGCGGATTCCTGCTCCCGTTCATGACATGTCTTAGAGAGCTGTCCCTGTTCATGCTCCTCTGCGGCCAGGGCCTGATCCTTTCGACCCAGCTCGACTATTTCGACGAAATGGGTCTGTACGCATTCTCAAGCGGAATCAACCTTATACTTATCGTGACAATTCTTATTTGCAACGCCCTTGTCAACAAAATCACAGGCGCCAGCCTTGATAAGGGGATTGGAGGTTAAAAATGCCAAAGATTGTATTAACTGATGTAACAAAAAGATGGGGCAACTTCTACGCGGTTGACCACCTTGACCTTGTTATCGACGACTGCTCATTCGTGACCCTGCTCGGACCTTCCGGGTGCGGCAAGACCACCACGCTCCGTATGATCGCCGGACTTGAGACACCTACATCCGGCCGCATCGAGATCGGAGACCAGGTGGTGTTCGACAGTGAAAAGGGCATCAACATCCCCGCAAACAAGCGCCATGTGGGATTCCTTTTCCAGAACTATGCTCTCTGGCCGAACATGACCGTATATCAGAACATCGCCTTCGGTCTGAAGAACCAGAAGAAGTATACGAAAAAGGAGATCGACGATATAGTCCACCGTGTGGCTAAAGTCGTCAAGATCGAGATGTTCATGGACAGGTACCCGTCAGAACTTTCCGGAGGCCAGCAGCAGCGTGTCGCCATCGCGAGGACCCTTGCTCCCGAGCCGTCCGTTATCTTCATGGACGAGCCTCTTTCGAACCTCGATGCGAAGCTGAGGCTCGAAATGAGATCCGAGCTCCAGAGACTTCACCTGACCACGGATAAAACCTTCGTTTACGTTACTCACGACCAGATGGAGGCAATGACCCTTGCTACGAAGATCTGCCTGATAGAGAACGGCGTGCTGCAGCAGTATGCCGCTCCGCTCGAAGTATACGGGAAGCCCAACAACATCTTCGTGGCAGATTTCGTGGGAAGCCCCTCCATCAACTTCGTGGATGCTGTCGGCGAGCAGCTGTCTCCCGGCAATGTTTCCCTTTCCATTCTTCCTGACATCCCGGCAACGTTCAGGTTCAAGGATCAGATAGACCTTGCCGAGTGGAGAAAAACCGAGAAACAGAAAGCAGAGGACAAGGAAACTCGCCGCCTGGAGCTGGCGAAAGACAGCAAGAACGTGGAAAAAGGAAACAAGGACTCCGTCTTCAACTATCCGATAGCAAAAGTCGACGATGACGGTGCGGTCCGCGGAGATCCGACCGAGAAGGATTTCGTCCTCGGCATCCGTCCTGAGGTCCTGGAAGTGTGCGAGGAAGGCGGCATAGAAGCTGAAGTCTACAGTGCGATGCCCACCGGTATGGAAACCACGCTCAGGCTGAGGATCGGCAATTTCCTTCTGACCAGCGTCGTGTTCGGCGGTGTTACGTTCGAGCTGGGCTCCAAAGTACATGTCAAGTTCAAGGGGAACGGCGTAATGCTCTTCAGCCGCATTTCCGGCGAACTTATCGGAACAGGCAGCCTGGAGGTCTGATCCTCCTTCAGTGACAAAAAGAAAATGCACTTCATTTCACCGTGAAGTGCATTTTTGATTGCCTTTGAACTACTTATTCGGCTTCGGAGTTGTCCGTTATCTCCGGTGTCGTTGCCTCCGCGTCTTCCGCGCTGTCGTCCACTACATCGGAAACTTCGTCCGTTGTACCGGTGTTTGTCGTCGTGGTCGCCGCTTTGTTCGTGCCGAACTGAAGGACGTACGCAACGATAATGAGAATCACGAATACGATCGCCACGATCGTCGTCACTCTTTCAAGCAGCTTTTCCTTTGTGGAATTCTGGTTCTTACCGAAAAAGGTATCCGATCCGCCGCCCGAAATGGCGCCCATCTTGTTCTTGCCCTTGCCCTTCTGAAGAAGGACCACGACTATAAGAAAGATGCCTAACAGCACCAGAATAATGCCAAGAGCTATTTCCATGAATTGTTTCCCCCGTTGAATTCGTATTTAAATCTTTAAAATCAGTATCAAATGATTTTTGACTAGCTTACGTATTGTACCACAACGAAAAAACAAATGCAATAGTTTTCTTGTCCTATCAGCCTCTATTCCGCCCGATTTTTGCCTGTTTTTGCCCGAAAAATGGCTGTTTCTCCGCGACTGCTGCGTTTTTTCTGTTTTTCTGACGGTGAAATTCGACAGCGCGCTTCACAAAAGTTTACATTTTGTAATTGTTTTTTCCGTTTTTTGTGGTATACTGTAAGCGAAGAGATGTGCGCATCCAATACAAATACCCAAGGAGGCTGTCATGAACAAGAAGAATACTGATGCAGTAAAAGTCATCTTCACCGTTATCGGTATCATCGTAAGCATCGGGGCTCTTGCAGTCCTGGCATATAAAATATTCAAGAAATACTTCAAAGTTACGTTTGAATGTGACGGAGACTGCGATTCCTGCGATGAAGAGTGCGACAGAGGCTTCGAACCAGAAGTGATCGACTCCGTCCCCTTCACTGACGAGGAAGATAAATCCGAAGAAATCACGATAACCGACGAGGAAGATAAATCCGAGGAATAATCACGGAAACTGCGCAAGACTCGGGCGGATTTGTCCGCCCTTGTTTTTGCCTTTCCGAGGATTCCGGCTCCCGTTTCAGGAACGGACGTGGCCGGCCATTTCGGGTTTTTGGAGTATAATATGAACAAACAATACAAGGTAGCCAACACGAAAAAATCGGAACGGCTGTATAAAAAAGCTTCGAATGTCACCGAGCTCATGAAGGTTTACCGAGCACACGGCGACAAGACGTTTTTTTCGTGGAAAGAGCAGAACGAACAGAAAGAGATCAGTTATCCCGAGTTCGCGGACTTTGTCGAGAAATACGCCGCCGGCCTCAGGGAGCTATTCGGGGATGTATCTGTAAAGATCGCCGTAATAGGCGAGAACTCTCCCAGATGGGTCGCGTCCTACCTGGCCGTTATGCTGTCGGGAAACGTTGTGGTCCCCATGGACAAAGAGCTCTCGAAAGATGAGATCCTGAAGTTTGCGGAATATGCGGATGTGGCAGCCATCGCCCATTCCGATACCTTCTCCTCCTTCTTTGAAGAAAAGGTGGTCCGGGAAGGCCATCCCACGGTCAGATGCCTGATACCCTTTACTGTCTCCGGCGAAAACGAAGAGATGCCAACAGACGGAAAAGCGCGGGTGATCGACATTGATTCCGTCACGTCCATCGGGGAGGGCAAGGATGCTGTGGCTGAACCGGACGATCCCGACGCGTGCTGCGAACTGCTGTTCACATCGGGAACCACGGGATCCTCAAAATGCGTCATGCTCAGCAAACGCAACATTTTTTCAGATATAATGTCCGCCTGCGCAACGGTGGATTTCTATCCCGATGACGTTCTTGTCAGCGTACTTCCGCTCCACCACACCTATGAGCTGATGTGCACGGTGGCAGCATCCTGCTACGGTACGAAGATCTGCGTCTGCCCGGCTCTCAGATATGCGATGAAGGCGTTCAAGGAATATCAGCCCACAGCTCTGATCCTTGTCCCCCTGTTTGTTTCAACAATGTACAAGCGCATCCTGAGCGAAGCAAAGAAAGCCGGCAAGGACAAGGCTCTGATCACGATCTCCAAGCTGTCCCATGCCCTGAACTTTGCCAGGATCAATACTAGCGAACTGTTCTTCAAGGACGTCAGGGAGGCTTTCGGCGGAAAGCTCAAGAAGATAATCTGCGGCGGCGCCGCGCTGGCTCCCGAACTGATAACCGCTTTCGACAGTTTCGGCATAGCGATCTACGAAGGATACGGGATCACGGAATGCTCCCCTCTGGTCGCAGTCACTCCGTACTATAAGAGAAAACCGGGATCCGTCGGCCTTCCGGTGCCGTGCTGCCAGGTCAGTATCCAGGGCGAGAACGTAGGCGAGAGCGGCAACATCACGGGCGAGATCCTGGTCAAGGGGACCAACGTGATGCTCGGATACATGGACAACGATGACGCCAATGCCGAGGCTTTTGATGATGACGGCTGGTTCCATACGGGCGATGTCGGCTATCTTGACGAGGACGGATACCTCTATATCACCGGACGTCAGAAATCCGTCATAGTTCTGGAAAACGGCAAAAACGTGTTCCCCGAGGAGATCGAGGAATATCTGTACAAGTTTGATGAGGTCTCGGAGACCGTCGTGATCGGCCGTGAAGAGGATGACACCGTGGTCCTGACCGCAGTCATCATCCCTGCGTACGAGAAGTTCCCGGAAACAGAGGAATCAGAACTCAAGTCTGTCATACAGAAGAAGGTAACGGCGCTCAACAAGACCCTGCCTTCCTTCAAGCAGATCCACAAGATCGAGTTCAGAAAAACCGAATTCGAAAAGACTTCATCCAATAAAATAAAGAGATATCTCGTAAAATGACATAGGGCCCCTTATCGGGGCCTTTGTGCAATCATCGTACAATTTGGGAGGTAGCAATGGAGTTTGACGCAAAGCAGGCAGCGGCAAGGATCGCCGATCTGAGAAAGAAAATCGTAAGGGCATCCGACCTCTACTACAACCATGACGCTCCCGAGATCTCGGATTTCGAATATGATGCGATGTTCGACGAACTGAAGAGGCTGGAAGCTGAGTTTCCGCAGCTGGACTCCCCGGATTCCCCGACTCACAGGGTAGGCGGAGTCGCTTCGGAAAAGTTCGACAAAGTCACTCATCCCGTCAAGATGGGAAGCCTCGTTGACGTTTTCTCCGAAGAGGAACTGGAAGCATTCGTAATAAAAACCACGAACGCACTGAAGGATGCCGGATATTCCGAAAAGGAGATCCTGTACTCGGTGGAACCCAAGATCGACGGTCTTTCAGTATCGCTGACATATACAGGGGGAAAGCTGACTCTCGGCGCCACAAGAGGCGACGGCGTGGTAGGTGAAAACGTGACAGAGAACATCCTGACGATCGCCGGCATCCCCCACGAGCTCCCGGAACCGCTGGATCTGACGGTCCGCGGCGAAGTGTATATGCCCCGGGAAGTGTTCGAAAGAATCAACGAGGCAAAATTCGCCGAAGGAGCGAAGCTGCTTGCCAACCCGAGAAACGCCGCGGCAGGATCGCTGAGAAGGCTCGATGCCAGAGAAACTGCCGCCGCATGTCTCGATATTTTCGTTTTCAACTATCAGACCGGTAATCTTTGGGCTGACGGTCACTCTCCGGCAAGCCACGCCGAAACCATCTCGAGGATCAGGGAACTGGGTTTCCACTCTATCGATATCCGTTCCCTGGCAGGGACTCCTGAGGAAGCAATAAAAACCGTAAGAGAGATCGGGGACACCCGTTTCGATCTGTCATATGACATAGACGGCGCCGTTATTAAGATCAACGATCTCAGGCAGAGGGAAGTCCTCGGAGAGAATCCCTCCACGCCGAAATGGGCAGTAGCGTTCAAATATCCACCTGAAAAGAAAGAGACCCGGCTCATCTCCATAGAGGCAAACGTGGGAAGGACGGGAGTCCTCACCCCCCTCGCGATACTTGAGCCCGTCAGGCTGGCGGGGACGACCGTGTCAAGAGCCACCCTGCACAATATCGATATCATCAGGCAGAGAGACATACGCGTAGGCGATATCGTCATCGTCCAGAAAGCCGGAGAGATAATCCCAGAGATCCTTTCTTCAGTCAAGGAGAAACGGACCGGAGCCGAGAAGGAATTCTTCTTCCCGGACTTCTGCCCCTCCTGCGGAGAGCGGCTCATATGGGATGCGGCCGAAGGCGAAGGCGCCCTCCGGTGCCAGAACCCTGCCTGCCCCGCCCAGCTGGAACGGCAGCTGATCCACTTCGCGTCAAGGGAAGCCATGAACATAGAGGGAATGGGACCCGCCATGGTCCGCGGGCTGATTGAGTCTGGCAGGATCAAAGAGGCATCCGATATATACTTCCTTACCGAGGAAGACATAATGACCGTCCCGAAGACGGGCAAAAAGTCTGCCGATAATCTGCTGGCTGCTATCGAAAGATCGAAGTCCGCGTCTCCAGACAGGATCCTGTACTCTCTCGGGATACGCCATGTGGGCAAATCAACTTCCGAGACACTGATCGACCATTTCGGATCCATAGACGCGATCTTCGACGCAGGAACCGAGGAGCTGGCGGAGATACAGGACATCGGACAGATAATAGCCGAAAACATAAAAGCTTTCTTCTCTCTTGAGGAAACACGGCGCCTCGTCGATAGGCTGAAAGCCGCAGGCCTCAGCATGGTCTCAGAACCGAAAGCTTCGCAACCCGGTTCGTCAAAACTGGAAGGCCTTACGTTCGTTCTGACCGGTACTCTTCCCTCAATGACGAGGGGCGAGGCTTCAGACCTTATAAAACAGCACGGCGGAAAGACCGCCGGCAGCGTTTCAAAGAAAACCGATTATGTCCTGGCCGGCGATGATGCGGGATCAAAACTCACCAAGGCCCGGGAGCTGGGAATAACCGTAATCTCTGAAACTCAATTCTTGCAGATGATCGAAGAGGTTTAGTATGATCTGGATAATCGTTGGCATTCTCCTGTTCCTTGTCGTCCTTGCCTTTGCTTTGGGATTCCTGATGTTCCGTATGGCTTTTGCGCGGAACACGGATAAACAGCCGTATTTCTGGGAACAGGACTTCGTTCCTTATAGATTCATGAGCGATGAAGACAACAGTCTCTCTGCGGAAGGCATGAAAGAGTCAAAGAAACTCCCATGGACCGACATCCGAACCGAGGCAGACGACGGAATCAGCCTGTTCGGACATATCGCGGAAAATCCCGTACACCGCGGAACCGTCATTCTCGTTCACGGATACCGTTCGAGCGGTATAAGAGACTTTTCCACCGTAATACCCGAATGGTTCTCCTGGGGATTCTCGATCCTGGCGGTAGACCAGCGCGGATGCGGCAGGTCCGGGGGCAAGTATATCACTTACGGCTGCCTTGAACGTTACGATATCGTCAGGTGGGCAAACCTCATTGCCGAAAAGTGGCCCGGCCTCCCGATCGTAGTCGACGGAGTGTCCATGGGCGCCGCGACTGTGATGATGGGAAGCGGAGTAGGATATCCGGATCAGGTAAGAGTAGTCGTGGCTGACTGCGGCTATACATCCCCCGGGGAAATCTGCAGATCTGTACTGAAGAGCATGTATCATCTTCCTGTTTTTCCGGTTTATACCTGCTGCAAGATCATCACCCGTATTTTGATCAGCAACATCGATATTGAAAATACCACATGCCGCTCTGCTCTGGAAAAATCAAGATCGTCCGGCATTAAGTTTTTCATTGCGCACGGACGGAAAGACGGGCTCGTTCCGTACCGGATGAGCGAGGAAAACCTGAAAGCTTTCAGACCGGAGGATTTCGGAGATTCCGTAACATTCTTCACCTCCGAAGAGGCGGATCACGGGCTTTCTCTTTTCAGGAACAGAAACGAATATATCAGTTCGCTGAAGGATCTTTTGAAAAGAGCGAAAGTCTGACCGATGCTGGCACTGTAATCGGCGCCGTCTGTCCATACCGACAGGAAAATTGCAGAAAATATCAATAAAACAACCGCATTTTGCAAATAAAAGAACAGAGTTTTACCATATCAGTTTGAAAACCTTGTGGAAAACTCTGTTTTTCCTTTTGACAACCGTTGGTTCTAAAACAATTTGTAAACTCTGATAGACGTTCGTAAAGTGCGGGTCAAAAAAAGTTGCAAAATAGTTATCGAACGTTTTTTACATGTTCCCTGTATGACTTTTCATACAGAGCTTCGAGCTGTCTTGTCATAGCCGCTGCGGTGAATTTTTCCTCGTATTTCTGCCGGGCTCCCGCTGACAGTTTCTCATACAGTTCCCTGTCGTTTTCGATCTGCAGAATCTTTTCTCCCATGGCTTCGCTGTCTCTTTCAGGCACCAGAAACCCGTTTATCCCGTCCGTGACCATATACGGATTTCCTCCGTACGTAGTCGCGACGGCTGGGATCCCGAGGCTGAATCCTTCGGAAAGGGCAAGGGAAGAGGTCTCCGTTCCGATCGAGCAGTTCAGGTTCAGATCCATGATATTGTAGTACGGAGCCACATCCTTCACGAATCCCGTGAAGCAGACTCTGTCCGTGATCCCGAGCTTCTCCGCCTGCTTTTTCAGATCCTCTTCACAGCTGCCGCCGCCGATTATCAGAAAGAACGTGGCGCGTTTCCTGTCCGTCACGTATTTTGCGGTATCCAGCAGATATCTGTGGCCCTTGTATTCCTCCAGCCTTGCCGAGATCCCGCAGACGAAATCCTCCTTCGCGATCCCGAGACTTTCCTTCAGCTTCTCGTTTTCAGCCGGATCGGTTCTCCTGACTTCCTCCACGCCGTTGATTATTACGGTGATCTTCTCGTCCTTCACGCCTGTGTCGGTCAGATTGTCCTTGGCCGCCTGTGCCACTGCAACGATCTCCGTGGCCAGCCTGTTGTTCACCAGTCCGTTGAACTGCTTTCCCGGGAACGTGGTCAGCTTCCTTGAGGGAGGGAACGCGGAGTGCCTGGTATAAAACCTGCACGGCACTCTTGTAAGATACGCCGCCAGTCTGCCCGCAAATGCAGAATGTGTATGGACAATGTCGGGCCCGATCGTTTTTATCAGCTTCCTGAGTTCCTTGACGGCCTTCATGTCGAAGCTCTTGTCCCTGACGCCGTCCAGCTCGTATACGGGATATCCCTCTGCGTCTATGAACGGTTTCAGCTCGGAGCCCCGCGGCAGGGCCACGGAAACGTCGAATCTTGTCCGGTCGAAGTTATGAAGATAATTCACGAGGAGCCTGCCGGCTCCGCCCACATTGCTGTCGGATATGATGTTCAGAACTTTGATCATTTCTTTTCACCGCCAAGTTTTTTCTTTACCGCTTTGATGACGGACACCGTCTCGTCGCTTCTCAGTATCAGGGTAAGCAGGATATACACAACGGCTCCTGCCAGAACAGGCAGGATGAACGCAACTATCCGCGGCATCCCCGAGGTATACCGTGAGATCAGCCAGACAACGGCTCCCATGG
This sequence comes from uncultured Ruminococcus sp., assembly GCA_902783755.1. Taxonomy (GTDB): domain Bacteria; phylum Bacillota; class Clostridia; order Oscillospirales; family CAG-272; genus UMGS1696. The sequence continues at coordinate 11,892 of CACZSC010000014.1, forward strand.
CGACCGCGGAAAAAACCGATTTTGCGATATCCAGGACCCCGTGTCCCGTGATCTTTATCAATCCCTTTTTCTGAGCGAATATGAGGTTCAGGGTCATGTTGACCGCTACCGATACTGCCGTCATCAGGGCTATGCCCCATATGCCCAGCCTCGTTCCCACTATCAGCACCACGGCTATGTTGAATACCATCGCCGA
>CACZSC010000015.1 GCA_902783755.1 uncultured Ruminococcus sp.
CGTTACGGGGCTGGTGTAGTTCTTCTGAAGCTCTTCGGGAACGAGGCCCGCCTCTATCCCGGCTTCGACTTCCTCTTTCGCCCATGATGAGGGCTCGTCCGCGTTCACCATCACTATCATTCAGAGAAGCATGGTCGCGCAGAGGATTAAGGAAAGGATCTTTTTCATAGGTATAACCTCCGTTTAAAATACGCAGTGACCGGACAGTATCATGCCCGGCCGCCGCGCAGTAAAGTTATTTCGTTATGGTGATCTTGTTTATGACTCCGGCCTGATCCGGGTCTATGTCGCGGATTATGGTCATGCAGCATGCGAGGAGCTGGAAGAACATTGCCGCAAGATATGTGAATGAAAACTCGCTTCCCGTGGATGGCAGCACTATGGCAGCCGTTCCGGAAGGCGCTTCGTCCAGGTCGTCCGTCACTACGGCGACTCTCGCGCCCACATCCAGCAGTTTGGCCACCATCTCATCGGTATCCGTCGATACTCTGCTCCTCGGCGAGACGATGAACACCAGGTCTCCCGGCTTGAGCTGGGCAATGGGTCCGTGATGGAAGTCGGACGTTGGATATCCCTTCATCTTCAGTTTGTTGGTCTCCAGCATCTTGAGGGTGCCCTCCAGAGCAATGCAGTATGAGATGCCTCTGCCCAGGATCACCGCTCCCGGGATGTTGCTGTAGACTTTCGCGAGGCCCATTATCTCGTCGAATTTGGTGTCCAGAAGCTCCTGTGCCTTTTCCGGCACGCCCCTGAATTCGCTGATGAGTTTTTCGTTGTCTGCCCATACAGCCGCCATCGTCCCCAGGATCATCATCTGGGACGTGAAGGTCTTCGTGGCTGCGATGCTGGTCTCGGGTCCCGCCGCGCAGAAAAGATGGTATTCCGCCGTCTTTGCCATGGGCGAATCCTCGTTGTTCGTGACGGCCACGGTAATGGCTCCGTCTGCCTTGGCAGACTCAAGCACCGCCAGCACGTCCTCCGCCCTGCCGGACTGGGACACGCCTACGACCAGGTCCCCGGAAAGATCCACATGGGCTCCGTACTTTGTGAACACTGAGGGCGTTCCGAGAGCGCAGGCCACTCCCGCGAAGATGCCGAACAGGTACTGAGCATATATGCACGCGTGGTCCGATGTGCCTCTGGCCGCGAAGTATATGTGCTTGACTCCCCTGTCCTTTGCCTTAGCGACGATCTCCCTGATCTTCTCCAGGTTGATGTCGATTACCCGGGACAGCACTTCCGGCTGCTCCCGTATTTCCTTTTCAAGATTGATCAATTGTGAACACCCCCGTTCAGATTTAGTATTCAGTTGTTCCCGTTCTCCGAGAAGAAATTGTATATCCCCATGGCGATGGCCTCCGCCAGCTTGTGCTGCCAGTCGGGATCCATCATGTTATCGGCGTCCGTCTGATTGGTGCAGAAACCTATCTCGATGAGGGACGCGGCGCAGATGGTATCCCTGGTCAGCGCCAGAGTGTAGTTGTTGTGTATCGTTATTTTCGAGGTCTCGGCCCTGCCGTTCATTATGGCGTTCGAGATGCTGTCAGTTATCTTTTCGGACCACTCGTTGGGCTTGTTGCCGTTCTGTTCATAGTACAGGTTTATGCCCGACACCGTGTCATCGTCCGGAAAAGCGTTGACATGGATGGATATGAGATAGTCAGGTTTCAGGGCGTTGACGTACGGCACCCTTTCCTTCGCCGAGAAGATGTTGTTGCGGTCGTAATCTCCCGTGGACGGCGTGACGCCGTCGTGGGTCAGCACGGTCTTGAATCCCATCCCGTCGAGGATGTCCCGCAGTTCCACCGCCACCATCATGGTGATATCCTTCTCGACATAGTCCCCGAGATAGCCTTCGCCGCATCCGCCGTCCACATATCCGTGTCCAGGGTCTATGCATACGAAGATCCTGGTCTCGATGGGATCGACGGAGATGGTGTCCTCCGTCTCCTGGGGTTTCCTGCCTACGCCTTGCGAGGAAGGAGCGGCTGTTTCCTTTCCGCCCGTCTCCCCGGTCTCCTCACCGGGACCGTTCCCGGAGCAGGCCGCAAGAAACAGGAATGCGAGGCACAGGAGCAGAGCCGCTGTCCTTATGCCCGCACCTTGATGGCCGTTCATGACTGTCAACCTCTTGAGGCGGTCACTTCCGCCTCGTATCTCTTCACTTCAGCAAGCCACTCGTATCCGGTGGGGACGGAGAATCTCTCGCAGTATGCGTCCCATACGAATCCGAAAGGCATGGTCTTCAGATCCTCGAGATATGCCAGTCTGCTGGTGTAGTCCTTTTCAGCTTCCAGCTTCTGGAGCATTCCGACGGGTTCCAGAGCTGCGTAAAGCAGGGCTTTTTCCATGTTTCTCGCGCCGATAGCCCAGCACGCGATCCTGTTGATGGAACCGTCGAAGTAATCAAGTCCGATATGGACACGGTCCCTGTATCCGCCTCTTGCGATTTCCTGGGCGATGGCCTTCAGTTCGTCGTCGAATATGACTACATGGTCACTGTCCCAGCGCACCGGACGGGATACATGGAGCATGATCCCCTTCAGGTACTGGAGGACCGCTGACAGCTTGTCTGAAACGACCTCAGTCGGATGGAAGTGCCCGGTATCAAGGGTGAGCAGCTTGCCGTGCTCCCTGGCGCATCCCATATAGAATTCATGGGATCCGATGGTGCAGCTCTCGACTCCCATGCCGAACAGCTTGCTTTCCACGGCATCCAGGTTGTATCTGTCGTCCGTCTCGAAGGAGAAGATCTCCTCATAGGATTTCTTCAGTATCTCTCTCTTCTTCGCGCGGTTCACCGGGATGTCCTTGAATCCGTCCGGCACCCAGAAGTTGTTGCATGACGTCATGCCGAGTTCCTTTCCGAAATACTCGGAAATGATCCTTGACTGTTTCCCGTGCTCGACCCAGAACTTTCTGATGCCCTCGTCCTCGTTCGAAAGAGTGAATCCGTCGGCGGAAAGTGGATGGGAGAAGAATGTTGGGTTGAAATCCAGACCCAGGCTGTTGGCTCTTGCCCATTCAACCCAGGACGCAAAATGCTCGGGTGCTATCTCGTTCCTCGGCACTTTCCTGCCTTCAGCGTCCAGGTATATGGCATGGAGGGAAAGCTTTTTCCTTCCCGGGATGAGCCTGTTGGCGAATTCGAAGTCCTTCCTGAGCTCTTCAAGATTGCGGGCCCTGCCCGGATAGTTTCCGGTCGACTGTATGCCGCCCGTGAGCTCTCCGTCCGGGGATTCAAATCCCTTTACGTCGTCGCCCTGCCAGCACTGTATGGATACGGGAGTGGAAGCCGCGAGCTGCATGGCACGGTCAACGTCCACGCCCAGCGCTCCGTATGCTTCCCTTGCGATCTCGAGTTTCTTGTCTGTACTGATCATATTTTTATCTCCTCCGATTTTTAAAGCAGGTTTATAAATCTTCCGTACGCCTCATCCCACAGGGATGCGGATATCCGGTTGGATTCGTATTCCTTCACGTCGAAACTGTTCCTCACGACTTCCCTTGCTTCGGGGATGCCGGCGATCTCTCCGTGGCTCATGCACTGGACTGCGATGTTTCCGAGTGCCGTGGCCTCCACCGGACCGGCGTAGACCGTCTTGTGGGTGGCGTCAGCCGTGAACTGGGAGAGCATCTCCTCCTTGGTGCCGCCGCCTACGATATTGATTGCGCCGTATTTCTTTCCGGTCATCTCCTCAAGCTTTTCAGCCGTCCAGCGGTACTTGAGAGCCAGGGAGTCGAAGATGCATCTCACGATCTCGCCCACGTTCTCGGGGACGTGCTGTCCGGTCTTTCTGCAGTAGTCGCAGATCCTCTTCGGCATGTTGCCTGCCGTGGCGAAGATCTGGTCGTCCGGATTGATGAGGGACTGCAGGGGCTTGGATGCCATGGCTTGGGCGGACAGGTCATCGAAGGAGTATTTCGTTCCTTCCCTTGTCCACTGCCTTCTGGCCTCCTGCTCGATCCACAGGCCCATTATGTTTCTCAGTACCCTGATGGTCCTGCCGACGCCGCCTTCGTTGGTGAAATCGAATTTCTCTGAAAGAGGCGTCAGGACGGGCTCGCGGCTCTCTGTTCCCATGAGTGACCAGGTGCCGCTGGAGATGTACAGGAAGTCCTCGTCCTTTGCGGGTACGGAAAGCACCGCGGAAGCCGTGTCATGGGATCCCACCTTTATGACCTTGGCCCCGGTGGATCCGGTCTCCTCCTCCACTTCAGGGAGAAGGCCGCCCATGTTGAATCCGGGCTGCACGATGTCCCGGAATATCTTTCTCGGAAGTCCCATCCTGTCGATGACGTCCCAGGCATAGTCCCTGGCTCCGGCGTCAAGGATCGCACCCGTGGATGCGATGGTGTATTCCGTGTATTTCTGGCCCGTGAGCAGATATCCGAGAAGGTCAGGCGTGAACAGCATGCTGTCAGCGTTTTCCAGCAGCCAGGGCCGGTTCAGCCTGTCTGCAGCCAGCTGGAAGATCGTGTTTATGTTCATTGTCTGTATCCCGGTCCGCCCATAGAGATCGCTTTTTGACATCACGTTCTCAAAGAACCAGGGCACCATATTCTCGGTCCTCGTGTCGCGGTAGTTGTACGGATTGGAAAGAAGAGCTCCCGATTTGTCGGTGTAGCCGTAGTCCACCCCCCAGGTGTCTATGCCAAGGCTTTCCGCCCCTCCGCTGTGTGACGCCTTGAGGATGGCTGCCTTGATCTCGAAGAGCAGCCGGACAGTGTCCCAGAAAAAGCCTCCCGGCATCATGACGGGGTCATTCGAAAAACGGTGGATCTCCTCCAGGGTGATCTTCCTGCCGTCCCAGTGTCCGATTATCCCTCTTCCGCTGGAAGCGCCCAGGTCGATGGCTAGCATTCTGCGTGAACTCATCTCTCGTATCTCCTTGTCGTGATTTCGTTTGTTTCCAAATTATGATTATATCATACAATGCCCGATTTTGGCAAATATCACAGCTCCAGCACCGTGACTCCGTAGTCCCCTTCGCCGTAGGATCCGGCTCTGTATTTCTTTATCCGCTTGTCGGCCTTGAACTTCTGCCAAAGGGCCGATCTCAGGGCACCCGTTCCCTTGCCGTGGATTATGGACGCCTGATGCACTCCCGCAACGATGGCGGAATCGATGTACGCGTCCACTACCACCCAGGCCTCCTCACCGGTCATGCCCCTGACATCGCACTCGGGACGGAATGTCCTCGTGACCTGGGCCCGGAA
>CACZSC010000016.1 GCA_902783755.1 uncultured Ruminococcus sp.
CCTGGTGGTGCCGTTTATGAGAACGTTGAAGTTGCAGGCGTAGGTATCCTCAAGGGGCGTGTACTTGAAGAGCTTGTTCATGAGGGCATCGGGATCCGTGCCTCTCTTTATATCTATGGCCAGCTTGAATCCCTCGAGACCTATCTCGTCCCTGACGTCCGAGATCTCCTTGGCCCTGTTCTCCTTGATGAGGTCGGTGATCTTTGCGATGATCTTCTCAATATCAGTCGTAAACGGTATCTCGAGTATCTCTATGATGCTCTTCGCCTTGTCGAAGGTATAGCGGGCACGGAGACGGAACGTACCGTTTCCGGTCTCGTATATCTGCTTCATCTGCTCGTAGTCGTATATAAGGTCTCCGCCTACGGAGAAGTCCGGAGCCTTCACGATCTCCATGAGCTTGTCGATGGAGAGCTTCGGGTTCTTCAGAAGCGCTATTGTGCCGTCGCAGATCTCAGCCAGGTTGAATGAGCATATCTGGGACTGCAGTCCGACAGCCACGCCGAGCGTAGGGGCTATCAGTATGTTCGGGAACGACGTGGGAAGGAGCTGGGGCTCCACCGTGGTGTTGTCGAAGTTCGGGATCATGTCCACGGCGTTCTTGTCGATGCCTCCGAAGAGTTCTGCCGAGAACTTGTCCAGCTTGACTTCGGTATACCTGGCGGCTGCCGGCGGCATCTGGCTGTCGTGCCGGCCGAAGGTACCCTTTGACTCTATGAAGGGATGGAGGAAGGTGCCGTTCCCGGTGGTCATCCTGACCATCGTCTCATAGATCGAAGCGTCCCCGTGAGGGTTAAGGTGCATGGTCTGCCCCACCACGTTGGTGCTCTTGGTCTTGGGACCGTTCATGAGCCCCATTTTGTACATGGTATAGAGGAGCTTTCGCTGGGAAGGCTTGAACCCGTCGATGTCCGGAATGGCCCTGGATACGATGACGGACATGGCGTATGGCATGTAGTTGGTCCTTACGGCGTCATCTATCTTCTGGTCCTTAATCTCGGCCACTATGTCGCCGAATATGTATTCCGGTTCGTTCTTCTTTGATCTGGTTTTCCTAGCCATATCTTTCACCTGCAAATGTTATATTTTCAGTATCCTGCCGCCTGCGGCCCTCACGATCCGGTTGTACAGCGCGAGGAATGCGCCGTCTGAAGGTGGCAGCTGCGCGTATACGGTCTTCAGTCCGAGCTCGTCTGCCCGGCGCAGTATGGAAAAGATCCTCTTGGATCTTTCGAAAGCGGATCTGGTCTTTCCCGCGTCGAAAACGGTGAACCCTTCCGGGACTCCGGTGAGATCCTTCAGATGCTCAGTCGTGACGAGAGCTCCTGATCCGTTTTCCATGTGCTTTCTGACATATGAGATGTATTTACGGGCCGGTGCGTCGATCAGAATCACTTCAGCTTCGGGGGAATAGTGCCTGTATTTCATCCCCGGGGATTCGACCTTCTCCTTTTCCGCATTTGACGGATCCTTTACGGAGGCTGCGACCTCGACCCTGCCTGCGACTTTTCTGAGCATACGCTCGCTTATCCGGCCGGGACGGAGTATCATCACGCCGTCTTCCGTCGGCTTGACGACAGTGGATTCCACGCCGATGCTGCACTCGCCGCCGTCGATTATCATCTCGATGATGCCGTTCATATCGTGATACACATGGGAAGCTGTCGTGGGGGACGGCATGCCGGATTTGTTGGCGCTGGGAGCAGCAAGAGGGTGTCCGGAGGCTTTGATGAGGGCTCTCGCTATTGGGTTTTCGGGACATCTCACTGCCACCGAATCAAGTCCTCCCGTCACGCTGCCGGGGATGCAGTCCTTTTTCGGGAGCACTACCGTGAGAGGACCGGGCATGAACCTTTCGGCAAGCCTGTAGAACATATCTGAGGTATACGCGATGTCCTCGGCTTCCCGTGGTTCCGATATGTGGACTATGAGGGGATTGTCGGAAGGTCTTCCCTTTGCCTTGTATATCTTCTCGGCGGAACCGGGAAGAAGGGCGCTTCCCGCAAGACCGTAGACGGTCTCGGTGGGGATCGCCACGATCCCTCCGTTCCTTATGATCTCCGCGGCCTTTGCGATGACTTTCCGGTCATGCTCCTTTTCTCCGGTGATCTTCAGTACTTCTGTTTTCATTAGAGTTCTTCTGTGGAGCCTTTCAGTTTCTCAGCCGTGTCAGCCGTCGCGAGAGCGTCTATGAGGCCGTCTATGTTTCCGTTGAGGAAGCTTTCGAGAGTATATACGGTATATCCTATCCTGTGGTCGGTGATCCTTCCCTGTGGATAATTGTACGTGCGGATGCGCTCGTTGCGGTCGCCGGTCCCCACCTGGGTCCGTCTTGCGTCGGCGATCTTCTCGTTCTGCTCGGTCTGCTTCATGTCGAAGAGCTTGGCCCTGAGCAACTTCATAGCCTTGTCCTTGTTCTTGAACTGGCTGCGCTCATCCTGGCATTCTATGACGATGCCCGTGGGCTTGTGGATAAGTCTTATGGCGGATTCCGTCTTGTTTATATGCTGGCCGCCGGCACCGCTGGACTTGATTGTCTCGATCTGAAGGTCGGAGGGATTGATCTCAACTTCCACTTCCTCGGCTTCCGGAAGCACTGCCACGGTGGCCGTCGATGTGTGTATCCTGCCGGAAGCTTCGGTCTCGGGGACTCTCTGGACCCTGTGGACGCCGCTCTCGTACTTGAACCTGGAATATGCTCCGTCGCCGTTCACGAGGAAGGTGATCTCCTTGAAGCCGCCCAGCCCCGTTTCGTTGGCATTGATGACTTCGGTCTTGAACCTCTTCGAATCGGCATACATGGTATACATCCTGTAAAGGACTCCGGCGAAAAGCGCAGCCTCGTCACCGCCGACTCCTGCCCTGATCTCAACGACCACGTTCTTGTCGTCGTTGGGATCCTTCGGGAGAAGCATGATCTTGAGTTCCTCCTCGAGGCGCCTGGTGTCTTCCTTAAGGGACAGGAATTCCTCTTCAGCCAGTTCCTTCAGTTCGGTATCAGTCTCGTTGTCGAGGATATCCTGGGCTTCGGCGATGCCGTTCATGGCGCTTACAAGCTCGCGGTACTTCTGCACGACGGGCTCGAGAGCCGATCTCTCCTTCAGGAGCTTCGTGTATTCGTCTATGTTCTTTACGGCATCCGGGGAGGCAAGCTTCGCTTCTATGTCCTCGAACTTGGCGTCTACTTCTTTAAGTTTTTCAAGCATATCGTTTCTCTCTGTCGTTAACAAGAATATGCCGATGCAGATATGCACCGGGTATCCTTATGATATTAGTACTTCAGGAACGCGAGGAAGGCTCTGTGGGCCTCGTAGAGGTCCAGCTTGGATATGAGCTCGAAGGGCGCGTGCATGGACAGCACGGGCACTCCCACGTCCACTGTGTCTATGTTCCTGTTGGCTATGAATTTTGCAACCGTTCCGCCGCCGCCCTGGTCTACCTTGCCCAGTTCTCCGGTCTGCCATACCACGCCCGCGTCGTCGAACACTTTCCTCACTTCAGCCAGGAATTCGGCCGGGCAGTCGTTGGTGGCGCCCTTGCCGCCGGCGCCCGTGTATTTGGTAAGGCCTATGCCGCAGTGCAGCAGGGCCGAGTTCTTCTTTTCGGATACTTCGGGATACATCGGGTCGAAGCACACAGTTACGTCGGCGGAGAGACACTTGGAGTTAACCCTTATGACGTTGGAATTACCGCCGAGATTCGACGCAAGCTCGGATATGAGGTCAAGGAGCATGCTGCTCTGCATCCCGGCGACGCCGTCGCTGCCGACCTCTTCCTTGTCGGCAAGGACTATAATCGAGGTCTTTTCGGTGTCTCCGCTATCAATGAGTGCTGTGACTGACGGGTATGCGCATACTCTGTCGTCATGACCGTAGGCGCCCATGAGCCATCTGTCAAGTCCCACGTCCACGCAGTTCTGGGCCGGCACGGCGAAGAGCTCAGCAGACAGGAAATCAGCTTCTTTGATACCGTATTTTTCGTTGAGGGCGATCATTATATTCAGCTTTACCTTGTCGTCAGCCTCGGTGATCTTGCCGTCGGATTCGAAATACGGGGAAGATCCGCACAGAAGATTGAGTCCCTCGCCCGTGAAGGCCTGATTGAGGGGCTTCTGGTTCTGGTCTTTCGCGAGGTGTGGCAGAAGATCGGTGATGCAGAGCACGGGATCCCCGGGTTCGTCGCCCAGTCTCACGTCGACTGTCTCCCCGTCGGTCTTCCTTACTATGCCATGGAGCGCCAGGGGGATGGTGGCCCACTGGTACTTCCTGATGCCGCCGTAGTAATGGGTCTTGAAATACGCGATCCCGTCCGATTCGTACAGGGGGTTCGGCTTGAGATCCAGTCTCGGGGAGTCGATGTGGGAGGCGATTATCCTGACGCCGTCATCGATCTTTCCGGTCCCTGCTTTTATGGCGATGAGGGACTTGTTCCTGTTGTTGAGGTACAGCCTGTCCCCCGGCTTTATCTTATCACCGAGCCTGTACTCTTTATATCCCGCGTCCCTGAGGAGAGCGGACACGTATACGACGGCTTCCCTTTCGTTCTTCGCCGCGTCTATGAACTTCCGGTATCCCTCGGCGTATTCCTTCGCTTCACCGAGCTCCTCCGGGCTCCTGAGTTCAAAAGCCGATTTCTTCGAGTAGAACAGTTCATCCTTCTTGATCTGGCCTTCAGTCTTTTCCTTTTCGCTCATGTCAGTTCCTCCGGTTATTTATAGTAGAGATCTCTGTATTTTTCAGCGTCTTTCTTGACGTCTCTGACGAACTTTTCAGTTTCCTCGTCCGGTATCTTTTTCAGATTGCCGTTCTCATCGCACAGGGAGGGCGTATCGAGCCACACCTCGACAGTGTTCTTGCCGACCTTGAAGGCCGAATAGACGGCTTCCCAGCGGTTGTAATGGGTGTAGAGAAATGAGAGCATGTACGTCCCGTACCTTATGTTCGTATCCGGGTCGTACAGTATCCCGGGATCCAGCTCCTCCTTGGTGAGGCTGGTGAGCCACCTGAGGGTATCCGGTGAAAGCTGGGTCAGCCCTATCTCTCCCTTTTCGCTCACCCTGTTGCTCTCGAAGCCGCTCTGGTTGAGGATCAGGGAGTATACTATGTATTCGGGCACGCCGAATTCCAGCGAGTACTTTTCCACGATGGGGGAATACTCTGCCGGCCTCGGGTGGGAGTTCCGGTCCCCGGCGTCGCCTATGAGCTGCACGATGAAGCCGATCAGGACCGACAGCGCCAGTATGCAGATTATGACTACAGTCCTTTTGATGATCTTTTTTGTATCCATGTCATTCAGTATCCTGTGATGCGGTCCTTTTCAGTTCGGCGGCTATCTTCTTTATTTCAGCCCTGAGCTTCCTCTTCGGGCAGTCGTTCACGATGATGTAATCGCAGCGGGAGGCGGTGTCGCACTGGGAGGTCTGGTTGCTTAGCCTCATGCCGGCCTCCTGCTCGGATATGCCGTCCCGCTTCATTATCCTTTTTACCAGTTTCTCGTACGGAGCCGTCACACAGATGTTCCTTTCGCATTCACGGTCGAACCCGCTCTCGAAGAGCAGCGGGGCGTCGATGAGGATCACGTCATGACCTTCCCTGAACATGGACACGGCGATCTCCCGGGTCCTGCCGAGTATATGCCTGTGGGTTATTCGGTTGAGATCCTCCAGTGCCTTTCTGTCACCCGAAAACACGAGCTCCCTCATGGCTGGCCTGTTCAGTGAGTTGTCGGTGTTCATGACCGCTTCGCCGAACCGTTCTGCAAGTTCCTTCATGCATCCGGAAGGCTCTTCGGAGGGGCACGTCATCTCCCTGTATACGGCGTCCGTATCTATTGAAGGAATGCCGAAAGACGCGAAGATCTCGGATACGTATCCCTTGCCCGCCCCGCTCATACCGCAGAGTCCGACCAGCATCGCACTGTCGCGTCCCATGGCTTTATCTCCCTTCGAAAATATTCATAATATTTTATCATAATAGCAGGAAATATTCAACAATGAAATAAGCGGTCACGGAAGATACCGCGAACCGCTATTTCTCTGATTCACTTTTCTGTTTGTGCCATTTCAGCCGATCCTGTTGCCGCAGACTGTGCAGAATCTGTCGTTCTCACCGAGACGGTTTCCGCACTTCGTGCAGAACTTGGGCCTTGAGGCCGTCTGGGCGGGGGCTGCATATCCGGCCTGCTGGACAGGTGCCTGCTGCACAGGCTGCTGTGCAGGCGCAGCTGCCGTTGCTGACGTCAGATTGTTCTCGAAATACTTGAATATGAGGTTCACGTTGGAGGCGTTCTTGCCGCCGTCCACGAGCTGCGTGGGCATGCCGCATTCTGAGAACACCTCGACGTTCGTCTGGGGCCCGTTGGCTGTGATGGTGACGGTGATCTTCTCACCGTAGGACATTGCCGACATTCCGTGGATGATGCGGAACCAGACTCCCGTGGGAGTCGGGTTCTCAGAGGTCACCTTGAAGTTGTACCCGGCGCCGCCGATGGCCCTCGTCATGTCTGCGAAATACGATACGGGCGCATTGTATACCTTCGAATTGCGGAAGCTTCTTGCCATGCTGTTCCCTCCTTTGATCGTCTTCCCTACGATTATACCATTTGTTTGATAAAATAATCAATAGAAAAACAGAAAAGAGGATGGTTTTCATCCTATCTCCCATATATGTTAATGCTCCATCGGAGATTCGAACTCCGGACACCTTGATTAAAAGTCAAGTGCTCTACCTACTGAGCTAATGGGGCATCTGCCGTCTTCACGACAGCTTTGCTATTATATCACCCGGGCTTTTCTTTGTCAACTGATTTTCCAAAAAATTCGGGGCTCATTGTTGAATATGGGGAAGCGGTGTGGTATAATGACGGAGCTGTCTGCGGGCATGGTGGAATTGGCAGACACGCTGGATTTAGGATCCAGTGGGAAACCGTGCAGGTTCAAGTCCTGTTGCCCGCATCCCCGGAACTCTGTTATGGGTCCCGGGTTTTTTTATCTGTTGTTTATGAGGGCCGCGTCATGTTTTTTGACCCGCAGGTTGTTGACCGCGCGGGCGAAGGCTATCTGGGACAGCATGTAATCCTTGTAGCTCTGTCTTCCCCGCATGTCCTCAGCTGCAGCTTCAGCCTGACGGCGCTCTGCCTCTTCATCTATTTCATCCGGGCGCAACACGGTCTCGCATAGCAACTTTACGGTATTTGAGGCCACTACGGCAATGCCCTGAGAGACAGCGCATACGTGCGTCTCACCGTCGGGTAGCGTGAATCTTGCTTCTCCGGGTACCACGGCCGCCGTGAATGGTGTGTGATTCGCCATTATGCCGAAGGAACCGTCGCTGAGTGGAAGGTTTATAAGGCTGCAGTCACCGTTGTAGAATATCCTGTCAGGAGAAAGTATCTCAAGGTGGAAACTACTCATAATCCACCGCCTTTGCTCTGGCGCCGTCTATGGTTCCGACATTGAAGAAAGCAGCTTCAGGAAGATCGTCAGCCTCTCCTCCGAGTATGGCCTCGAATGATCTTATCGTTTCATCCAGCGGGACGAATATGCCTTTCACTCCTGTGAATTTTTCTGCTACCGTGAAAGGTTGCGCGAGGAATCTCTGGATCTTGCGGGCCCGGTATACGGATTTCTTGTCTTCGTCCGAGAGTTCGTCCATTCCCAGTATGGCGATGATATCCTGAAGTTCCCTGTAGTGCTCCAGTATCTCCTGGACTGCTCTGGCGGTGACATAGTGCCGTTCCCCGACGATATCCGGCTCAAGTGAACGCGAGGTGGAATCAAGCGGATCGACGGCGGGATAGATGCCTTGTTCGGCTATCTTTCTTGAAAGGACGGTAGTGGCGTCCAGATGTCCGAATGTGGTCGCAGGAGCCGGATCCGTAAGGTCGTCTGCGGGAACATAGATTGCCTGGACTGATGTGACGGAACCGTTGTGAGTGGATGCGATGCGTTCTTCAAGCTCTCCGAGCTCGTTTGCGAGGGTGGGCTGGTAACCGACTGCGGAAGGCATATGCCCCAGCAGTGTGGAGACTTCGCTTCCTGCCTGAACGAAACGGAATATGTTGTCTATGAAGAACAGCACGTCCTGATGCGATACATCACGGAAATATTCCGCCATGGTGAGTCCCGACAGAGCCACACGCATCCTTACTCCGGGGGTCTCATTCATCTGTCCGAACACCAGAGCGGTCTTGCTTATTACTCCGCTCTCGTTCATTTCAGCCCAAAGGTCGCTTCCTTCACGGCTCCGTTCTCCTACGCCGGCAAATACGGAGTAGCCTCCGTGCTCTGTAGCGATATTGTGGATAAGCTCCTGTATGAGTACGGTCTTCCCGACGCCGGCTCCTCCGAACAGTCCGATCTTTCCTCCCTTCGTGTAGGGCGCCAGAAGATCGATGACCTTTATACCTGTTTCCAGTATCTCATCGGAATGGCTGCGCTCGGTATATGAAGGAGCCGGCCTGTAAATGGGACAGCGCGGAGTATCGGAAGGCAGATCAGGGTCCCCGTCAGCAGTCTCGCCCAGTACATTGAAAAGCCTGCCCAGTATCTTATCGCCTACCGGGACTGTAATGACAGAACCGGTCCTTGTGACCTCAAGACCCCGGCAGAGGCCGTCGCTGGGATCGAGCATTATGCATCTCACCTGGCCGCCTCCTATATGCTGGGCCACTTCCATGACACGTGTGGCGCCGCGGTGAGTGACCGTAAGCATCTCACGTATAGGGGGAAGCGTATCCTTCGGAAAGCTCACATCGACTACTGAACCCATCACCTGGGTGATCTTTCCGCGGATTAGCCCGTTATATTCTTCAATTCTGTTTTCCATCTCTCGTTTCCTTCTTCTTTTTAAGCGCCCTGGCGCCGGAGGTTACCTCTGATATCTCTCTTGTTATCTCCGCCTGCCGAATCCGGTTGTACTTCAGCCTGAGTTCATTGAGTATGTTCTCAGCGTTGCTGCTGGCAGAGTTCATGGCAGTCATCCTTGCCTGCTGCTCGCTGCAGTAGCTGTCGACCAGTATGCTGTAGATATATCCAGTAATATAGCTCGGAATGATCCCCGAAAGCACAGTATCCGGGTCCGGAAAGAATACGTTACGGTCTCTTTCGGTTTCAATGCTATCATCCTCCGTCACCGAAGCAAAGAGGCTTCGTTTCAGGGGAAGGAGGATGCTCCGTTTCGCTTCTCCGGGCCGTCCGCTGAGATAGTCGGTATATATGATGCTGATCTCGTCAGCCCTGCCGGTATCGAAGTATTCGAGAAGGTCAGAACATATCCGTCTGGCTTTCCACACGTTCGGCAGCTCGGCTGAATACCTGAATTCTGGAACAGTCGGTACGCCTTTTGACGAAAAGTGCTGTCTGCCAAGCTCGCCGATCACGAAAAGCACGGTCTCGGAGTGACGGGAAAGCACATCTTCGCAAAGAGATATGACATTTTCGTTGTATTCCCCAGCAAGGCCTTTATCGGATGTCACGAGCAGCACGCCGTGCTTTATATGCCCGCCGGTCATGGGATCCGGGACCTTGAAGTATCTGTTCGATATATCAGGAATGATCCGGAATATCCTTCCTATCTCCTCGCTGAGTGAGCTGAAATACGGTTCGGTGTTGGTGACTTCTCGCATAGCGCGTCTCATCTTCACGGAGGAGATCATGTACATGGCATCTGTGACTTTTTTGGTTTCCGCTACGGAGTTTATTCGTGCTCTTATTTCCGAAATGTCCGACATGACATCCTCCTTTCCGAAAAGTTGCTGATCTTTATTCTTTGGCTGGTTTGCGTGCGATGAATCTGGCTGCTGCCTCAAGGATCAGATCCCGTATCTCATCGGAATACGTTTTTTCGTGATCTATCCTCAGACAGACGGTGGGAACTTCCCTTTCAAAGTAATCGAGGAGTTCACTTTGATATTGCTTGACCTCCTTCACCGGGATATCGGTGAATATCCCGCCGTTCGCACAGATCAAGGTTATAACCTGACTGTGGAGAGGCATGGGGGACTGCTTGTTCTGACGCAGCAGCATCATAAGTACCTCGCCATGGCGAAGACGGCGGGCCGTGCCTGCGTCCAGTTCTCCTCCGAACTGGGTGAACACTTTCATTTCTCTGTATTGTGCCAGATCGAGCCTGACCGAACCTACGGATTTTTTCATAATGTCATACTGGGCAGCTCCGCCCACACGTGATACTGACAATCCGACATTCACAGCAGGACGCTGGCCAGCGAAGAAAAGATCACTTTCGAGGAAAAGCTGTCCGTCAGTTATGGAGATGATGTTTGTAGGTATGTAGGCCGACACGTCCCCTGCCTGTGTCTCAACGATCGGAAGAGCAGTCATACTGCCGCCTCCGAGCCGTTTGGAAAGCCTTGCCGAGCGTTCCAACAGACGTGAATGGAGATAGAAAACATCTCCGGGATAGGCTTCACGTCCGGGTGAGCGTTCAAGCAGAAGACTGAGGGTCCTGTAGGCGACAGCATGGCGCGAGAGATCGTCGTAGATAATTAGGGTGTCCCTGCCGCGGTACATGAAGTATTCAGCGACAGCGCATCCGGCATAAGGAGCTATATACTGAAGCGGCGCAGGATCCCCTGCTGTCGATGAAACTATTACCGTATACTCGTCCGCACCGTGTTTTTTTAAGGTTTCAGCCACACGGGCAACGGCTCCGGCCCTCTGCCCGATCGAGACATAAACGCAGATGACGTCTTTTCCCTTCTGGTTAAGGATCGCATCGACAGCTATGGAGGTCTTTCCGGTCTGACGGTCTCCTATTATAAGTTCTCTCTGGCCTCTTCCTATGGGAAACATGGAATCGACGGCCAGGAGTCCAATCTCGAGAGGTACGCCCACAGGTTCCCTGTCGATTATCGAAGGGGCCGGACGTTCTATTGGGAAGTACTGGACGGCTCCAAGCTCTCCCTTCCCGTCAAGAGGACGTCCGAGGGGATCTATGATACGGCCCGGCAGCTTGTTGGATATGGGTATTCCGGCGCTACGCCTGGTGCGCAGTACTTTCATCCCTTCTGACACCTCGCTCTCGTCACCGAATAGGACGACTCCGGAGGATCCGTCGGAGAGTATGTCCTGGACCATTCCCTTCACACCACTCTCGAAGAGGACTATCTCACCGTATTCCAGGTCGTAGTGACCGGTAAGGCGCACGACGCCGTTGCTCACACTGCTGACGAAACCAACCTGCTGGTAGCCTGTGCCCAGCTCGAAGTTTTCCACGTTCTCACGAAGCAGAGAGATGATCTTCTCTTCTTTCATCTCACGCTTCATCGACTGGAACGAGCGTCGCAGCTGTCTTATGCGTCCTAGGGCAGACCAGTCGTAGTTGTCGTCACCGACGAAAATCTTGAATCCCGCTACCACGGACGGGTCGCGCTTTATGACGAATTCTGTTTCCGATGGGTCTTTCCCGTATCTGGCTGCCATGAAGTCGCGTATACGGTCGAGCTGTTCGCGGCTCGGGGGAGTCACGCAGTCTATCTCGATACGCAGCGGCTCTGAGACTTGAGTTTCGTCGGCATCTTCGGTAAAGCCGACATTTATGATCTCTTCGCTCATTTGCGGCTACCTCCGCCGGAGGATT
Source organism: uncultured Ruminococcus sp. (assembly GCA_902783755.1). Classification (GTDB taxonomy): domain Bacteria; phylum Bacillota; class Clostridia; order Oscillospirales; family CAG-272; genus UMGS1696. Next base: position 11,598 of record CACZSC010000016.1, read on the forward strand.
CTTCCTCTGCCCGCCTTATGAACTTGTCGTACAGAGCGGAGTCGGTTTCGGGAGTAGCGTTCTCGCCGAGGAGCTTCTGGGTCGCTGAAAGGACAAGCTCTCCGATCTCTGCCTGGGCGGATTCGAGGACATGCTTCTTTCTGGATTCCGCTTCGGTCTCGGCAGCACGCAGGATCGCATCGGCCCTTTCCTTGGCGGAGTCGATGTATCTGGTGACTATTTCTGCCGCTTCATGTTCGGCATCGGCACGGCTCCGGCTGAGGAATTCCTCTGCCTCGAGGTTCTTTTTTTCATACTCTTCCCTAAGCCTGTCGCATTCAGCGGACTTTTGCGTGAGATCCTGCTCGAGCTTTACATAGTGTTCCCGACGCTCACGGAGGAATTTTGCAGCCGGCCGATACAGTATAAGTGTGATGCCGCCGACCAGTATCACTAGATTGAGTATGTGAAGCAGTATCTGTGTAATATCGATGTTTAGAGGCATCTCTGCAGCTCCTTTTCAGAACATCTTCGGTCTTGTGGATCAGAGAACGAATATTATGAGTATGGCAACTATGAGGGCGTAGATCACGGCAGTCTCGATAAAGACCAGACCGAGCATCATCGCGGAATTTATCTTTCCGGCCATTTCCGGCTGGCGGGCCATGCTGTCCGTTGACTTGGAGATGGCTATAGCCATGGAAATCGCGCCTGTAGCGCATGCGATGGCTATGAGCGCTGCAGCTGCTATAGCCTTGGCGGAAAGACCTCCGCCGGATTCCCCTGTTTCCGCCTGGGCCTCGGGTACGGCGTCATCTGCAGCGAAGGCAGGTAGTGAAACAGCTGTCAGCAATGCAAATACGATAACTATCGTGAGAAAAATGGTCAGTTTTTTCATGATTCAAATATCTCCTTGTGTTAGTCTTTCTTTTTCTTTTCGACCGCTTCGCCGTAAAACATTGATACGAGAGTGGTCAGCACATAAGTCTGGATGAGAGCGTGAAGCAGAGTGAACAGCACGCCCACGATGACAGGAAGCCCGAAACTCAGATAAACGTAATGATAGACCAGTTCAGTCACCAGAAGCCCGCTGAGCAGAGCTCCGAACAGCCTGAAACTCATTGAGATCGGAAGGGAGAAATCCTTCAGCACGCTGAGGACTCCCTTTATTCCCCTCGTGAAAAGCCCAGCGAACAGTATGACCAGGTATGAGGTCACGCCGACTGCTATGGCGGCGTTTATATCCGAGACCGGAGCCGGAAGTGTGACAGGGTTCCCTTCCGTGTTCATAGCCTGTATGCCCAAGAGCTCAAAAAGCGTCCCGAAGAATATGAACAGGCCTGCTGAGAATATGTATGCACCGGCAAAGGACGGCTTGTGCGGAGAATTCTTTTCCGCCATGTCCTGGAAGAAGCTGACCGGCCATTCAAGGACCGACTGCAGTCTGCCGGGCACCCGTTTGAATCTAGGGATAGCGAATATCCTGATGATAAGAGCCAAGATGAGCAGGATCCCTGTCACGACATATGCTGAGATCAGTCCGGGATTGACTTTGAGACCGAAGAACGATATCTTGTTCTTTTCATGGAGCACGGCATCCCGCATGACGCTCTTTATGTCTTCGTGGCCGCCGGGTGAGAAACCTATCACGGCGATGGCGGCGATCAGAAGGACTATCACGGAAAGCCAGACTATGATGAATACCGTCCTTCTGCTGAGTTTCTTTTTTCCTGCACTCAAATAAGTTCACCTCGCAGATCAGAACCATGACGCATCACTTGTCACGGGTACTTGTTTGTTTTATTTTACCATACAGACTCATGTCCGTTCAATATATTAGTTTATAAATCGAACAAATCGCATGAATAATACTCTATTTTAGCCATTCCGTCAGGTGACAGTGTTGCGAATGCACGGAGTATGTTATAAAATATGTACAATAAACTATCGGGAGATTGCGGAAGATGTACTGTACGAACTGCGGAAAAGAGATTGATGATTCAAAATTCTGTCCGTACTGCGGAACGAAGGCAGAAAATCAGACAGTACCTGTTCAGCAGGAATCTGTTTGTATGGCTGCGCCTTCTCTTCCATTTGTGAACCTGCCGGACGGAATACTAGTGGACGAAAACGGAGTTCTTCACTGGGCATTTTCTCAGAAGGATTATACTTACCATTTTTTTATGGATGACAAACGTATAGGACTTACATTGGTGGCAAATCCGAAACCGGATACAGTCGGACAGGCTTTCAGGGACATGGTGAAAAGCGGCGTGGAGCTTGCTGCGACACATATAGTCATGACAAGCGAAGCTTATAACGGCATGGATCTGCCCTGGAATTCCAGCGGGAACAGCCAGTCGAGCTCATATCTTCTGTTTGAACCTGTCAGGATCATAAAGGCGAATCCAAAGAAGAGTGAGATACTGATCAAACAGGTGCTTTCTGCCATGCAGCTGTGCATGACACCCGAACAGTATCCCTTCGTGCTGGATTATGTCATGAGACACTGTCCGCAGGCCAAGCTTAAATAGTAATACTCAAGAATAACGAAAGAGCTGAAGTTTTCATCGCTTCAGCTCTTTCTCTTTGGAACCAATGAGGTCTCTTATTCGATCGGGTACAGATCCGGGAACAGGAAGTACTGCAGCAGGCGGATCACGTCATAGATGTTGACCTGTCCGTCGTTGTTGAAGTCAAGGCTCCCGCCGTACGCGCTCACATCATATATGTCCGGAAGAACTATATATCTGAGCAGCGACAGCACGTCATCCATGTCCACTCCCTCGTCAGCATCGATATCGCCCGGGATGTAGGAACCGAGAACAGGTATTTCCTTTGTCTTCGTTACAGCGGAGAACGCAGGATTCGTGAATGTCGCGGTGTAAGTCCTTACTCCCGTTTCAGTCTGTGTGGCCGGCGTCGTTACGGACGAGGTGGTAGTTGACGTCTCGCTTTCTACATGGGACGGATTCAGTTTGCATGTTCTTCTGGCCGTTACCGTTGCATAGTTCTCCGACCATTCGTACTCAGGTTCGTTCCAGTCGTGAACGTGCGACTGTATCCTCCAGGTGCAGAGCGCGCTGTCGGCAGCCCAGTCCGTCTGACCGCTGTATTCTTCCGGTTCCGTCGCGAATTCAACATATTCAGCGAGAGCGGTATCGGAGAGGATATAATAGTCTGTAAGGCTCTGCTTCTCGGCATCGGTGAGATCATCGTAGGCAACATAGGTGCCGTACCTGTTCACATAGTACTGCGACATGTTTCCATGATCCACTTCGGCAGCAGGGACCGGAACGTATCCGGCCAGAAGCGAACGGGGATCTGCTCCGTAGTATCCTCCGTTCAGGATCAGGTTGGGCTTGTTGCCGTTGCCTTCACCCATCAGGGTGTAGTCCAGCTCGGTGATGCTCACGTCGTCCTCGACCGTCATGCATATATTGCTGAGATCAGCATCGCTGTAGACAGCGTACTCGATCTTCGCGAAGGAAGCGTCCCCCGAAAGGAACACAGTAAGATCGGATTCGTCGTTACCGTTGTTGAAGAATACGTTCCCGAAGAAAACTCCGCCGCTTATATAGAATGTTCCGCCGTCGGCTCCCATGAACCACCTGGATTCACCGCCCGTGAAGTAGTATGTGTCGGAAGTCCAGGGCTGGATGGAAACGTCCAGGATCCCGCTTGAACGGAATGTGCCTGGAATGGTGCTGACGATCATAAGTTGTGTAGGATAAGTAACCTCATAATACTGTCCGTTGCTGTATTGCGTACCGGTATAACCACCCGTGAATGTGCCCTGGATATCGAAGGTATGGCCGTTGAGATCGAACCAGATCGCGTCATATGAGACGACCGTCCATGTCTCTCCTTCGGCGATGGTCTCGTCACGGAGCATCTTCACATACGCGTCATCGTTTATGAAGGTATAGTTGCCGTGCGCCGGAAGAGTATCAAGCTCATCCTCATAGTCATCCGGAAGGTACGGTGCGTCAAGGAATGCGTCATACAGGGTCGGATAGTATCTTACGGCATAAAGAAGATCGTTATGGGTCTGCCATGTTTCTTCATCGATAAATGAATATCTGATTGCAGTGCTTGCGCCGAAACCGGCAAGGACAGAATCATCCATCGTCATGGTCGCTTCGTTCATCACCTGGACTGTTCCGCCTGTGAACGCACCGCCGCCGGTGCTGTCCGTGACAGAAAGACTGCCGTAGACTACTGCCATAAGCCCTTCGTTGGCTCTTGCCGTCAGTGTCCCGTCAAGGCTGTGCCCACAAAGATCGATCACGGCGCTGACACCTTCGGGAACGTAAAGGAAACTGCTCCCGGTTCCGCTGACGATGTCTTCAGTAAGAGTGATGGTGCCGAGATCTGTCCCGGGCGCTGCGATAAGGGACGACGCCAGAATGTCCCAGGGACCGGGATCTGACCAGGTGGCTGTCACGGTAACGTCACCGGTCACGGTATAAAGGTCTCCGACATTGTATATATCACCGTCTATGAGCCATCCGCCGAATACCTTTCCGTCCGGTATATCAAATATCATGCCGGCTGACGGCAGAGTCTGTTCGGAGTTTCTATCTATGGGAATATCAATCGAATCGATATCGGCGCCGCCGGATATGGACGCAAGGACTTTAGCGCCGTTTCCTTCAAGCGTGACGACAGGCATCGTCTCAAGTACTGCCGTAAAGGAGGCGGCACCGGTCACGAAGAAATCGTCACCAGCCATGTATGAATCACTGCCGTTCATCCAGCATACGAAGGATTGTCCGTAAGGCAGATCGAAAAGATCCTCGAAGTCCATGAGTTTTGCCGTGCTGTTGTTATGGACAGCGACCTGCTTGCTAGAGTCGCCGTATATATATGTCACTGTCGCTGGAGCAAATACTGTCACTGTCAGTTCGAAACCGTCATCACGCACTGATGTGTCAGATTCGAAATATACCGTCAGGTAATTCGAGGTGGATGCAAGATCTGTACTGACGATGTCGCCGCTGTATTCATTTTCTCCGAGGACGGGACTGCTGTATGTAGAACCGTCATAGAAAGTCAGGCAATCCCATCTTTCCTCTGTGATGCATTTTATATTTACAGATATGATGAAGTTGTCAGGGGCTTTTACGGTGACGTATCCTCTGAAACCCATGGAATACGGTCCGTCCTTGCCTCCGTCGTCATATATAGTGAACGTGAAGCCGTCAGCCCTGTCCGATGCGTCCGCGATCAGGCTGGCGTTGTTCTCCATGGTCACATACCAGCCCCCCTCTCCGTCGGACAGAATGACAGGGTCGGGGTTCACTACTGCGTCAAAACGTGTTTCCTTGTTGACGGTATACGTGTCTCCCGGCTGGTATATGTCTCCGCTTATATGCTCCATCCAGCCGTCGAAGTGGTATCTGACAGGCAGGGTGAAATACTCGGTGAACTCGGGGAGGATAACGACGGATCCCTTCCCCAGTGTGAAAGCAGTGCTACTGCTTTCGAACATGTATGTGATACCGGTCCTTTCGGCCCACAGGGCCGTGAGTACAGTGTCAGCGCTGAAAGCGACGGACGCTCCGGCGGGATATACTGAAGTGCCATCGGTGTATCCCGCGAAGACCTTGTTTTCGGGGGCTGTGAAGGTGCATGCGGGGATCGTAATCTGATTTCCCGAGACATTCTGGATGCTGTTCATGGTCCCGGTGCCTTCACCTGGATCGAAGGATACGGTCACAAGGGTCGAGATGTCTGCGATCATTATATCTAGCGCAAAGCCGTTGTATCTTCCGCTGGAGTCGCTGTAGAACCGGACTTTGAGACTGTTCGACGTTGAAGTCAAACCGTCCACAGTAAAGGTGCCGGTGTACTCGTTTCCGAGAAGAGTTGACATGTCTGAATCATAGATCTGTAGCGTGTCGTAACCGTACTCCGTGCTTCCCTCTCCGGATACCATGAATACGTATCCGGAAGGAGCCGTCATCGTCAGGCTGCCGTCACAGTAGTTTGAATAACTGCTGTAATACCCCATGTCATCGTAGACCTTGAAGGAGAAACCGTTGGGGTAGCCGGTAAGGTCGAGGGAGGCGTTCTCCTTTGAAGGAAGATCAGCGAAATACCCGCCCTCGCCGTCTTCAATGAGTATCGGCAGGCTGTTAAGGACCGCCGTGAACGTGACGTTCGAATCGACTGTGTATGATGCTCCCGCCGCGTAGTCGCTGCCGCCGGATCTCCATGCGGTGAATTCGGTCCTGTACGGCAGAGTGAATCTTTCTGTATATGCCGGAAGAGTTATGGAGGCGCCCTTCCGGACTTCCGAGACGGAAGTGTTCTCTCCGCTTTCGTATGTGACGGTTAGCTTGTCGATGTACACAGCGGTCAGGGTCGTGCCGCCTGTCACGGCGAAGCTGTCGCCTGCATGATATGCGGCATTGCCGTCGGTGTAATAGTCGAAGTATGTGTCAGAAGGGAGCGTGAATCCGCATTCGGGGAGTTTTACGGAGCTTCCCGGGAGAGCACGCAGGGGTTCCATCGAGCCGCTACCTGCCCCGGGATCAAACGACAGCGTCACAAGTTCGGCAGGATCCACTACTGTCACGCTGAGATCCAGGCCGGAGTTCCTGTCGCCGTAATAGGAATGGAAATATATCTTCAGCACGTTCCCGGTGGTATAGTAATCGTCCATGGTAAGCCGGCCTTCGAATCGCTGGCCTATCAGGACAGAAGTGTCTCCGTCGTAGAGCTCCATGTAGTCGTAATTCTTATATGTGGAGACTGTGCCGCTGACCGAGAGGACGTATCCTGCCGGAGCCTGGATCATAAGGTATCCGTCGCATCCGTATCCGTAGTACTGTCCTTTCCCCTTGTGGTTGTAGACTTTGAGAACGAAGCCCTTTTCCCTGCCGGAAAGATCGGCTGTAACGGTCCCGGTCTTGGGGACCTTGGAATAGAAGCCTCCTTCACCGTCGGCGATAACTGCCGGCTCCTCCTCAAGTACCGCGGTGAACGTAACATCCTCCGTCACTGTGAAATCCTGGCCTTCAGCGTAGTCGGCGCCTCCGGTGCTCCAGCAGGAGAAAACATATCTTTCAGGCAGGCTGAACATCGAGATGAAATTCTTCAGCTGAGTCTGAGTCCCGTTTTCTACGTAGAATGCCTTTGAACTGCCGTCGTATTCATAAGTCACATGACTGTATGAACTGTAGTCGGCGAGAGTGACCGTCAGTTCATATCCGTCTGATGCGATACTGGAGTCGGAATAGAAACAGACCTTCAGCGTATTCCCTGTGGAGATGAGCTCCGGCATCGTGAATCTACCGCTGAAGCTCTTGTTCCCCAGCCTGACGGTGGTATCCCCGTCATATACTGTAACATAGTCGGTACCTGGTTCGGTAAGGCCCGTGCCGCTTACCTTAATGACGAAATCGGCCGGAGCCGTGATGATGAGAGCGGTATTGTTGTAATCCGTATATTCGCCGTCTTTGCCTCCGTCGTCGTACAGCTTGAAGGTGAATCCGTCAGGCCTGTCTGTCAGATCCAGCTGCAGAAGATTGGCGATGTTAGGTACGTTGCAGTAGTATCCTCCTTCTCCGTCGTCCTGAAGCAGGACTTCCAGGGAAAAGGCCGTGAGCGGCATCAGGCAGAACAGCATCACTGCTGCAAGAATAAAGGCCTGAGCGCGTTTGAAAAAACTCTTTTTCATCTGTACCCCCGAAAATGTATGTAGTGATCAGCACATGGCTGCTGTGCATGTAACTGGATATACTTTAATAGTTCATCTGTATGTCTTTCAAGATGCTGAGCACAAGCGGTAAGTATTCAGGCACAAGCGGTTTTACAACCGCATGATGAAAGCAAAAAGAGACCCCGGCGCAAATGCCGGGGAGTCCGGTTCAGATATACAGACGGTCAACTTTCCTGACGCCTTCCACGATCTTTTCGATGCATTCGCTGATAAGGCGTTCCTTCTCTTTTTCATCTGTGTACGTGCTTCTCACAAATCGCCTCAGGATCCTTATATGACCTATGACGGACGCCTTGCTGCATATGTCCTCATAACTGTTATCAGTCATTCCCGGGAAGTATCTTTGCAGACATCCGCGGAAAAGAGCCGTGCACACGTCCTGGGGAATGCCTAGGAATTCCATCGTGTTGCCGGGCATCAGAGCACCGTACCCTATACAGGTGTTGTACATGTACGCGAAGTCGAATATCGGATTCCCGCAGGAGATGGTATCCATGTCTATCAGGATCGCCTCGCCGCCCTGCATCAGCACGTTCTTGAGATGGTAGTCCCCGTGGACCATATGCAGGTCTTCGGGGATCTCTCTGAGCATAGACGCTATCTTTTCATTCGTTTCCGCAGGAAGATAGGATGCCAGGTTCTCCGCCTGATCTATAACCCTGTATTTTATCTGCGGAAGCTCACCTTTAGCAAATTCAGTCGAATGGATCTTTTTCAGAAGATCGGTATAAAGGTCCGTTACCCACTCAAGCTTTGAATTGTCAGCGGCAAGGATCTTGGCAAGGGAGCCCGCGTCAAGCAGCTCGAACACGGAACCGTAATATTTTCCGACTTTTACGGTGTCGTAGGGGATAGCCGTAGGTATGCCCTTCACGAACGCCTTTCTCGCCATGCTTCTCTCGTTCTCGATGTCGGAGAGGGCGTCGTCATTCTTGTAGATCTTTACGATGGTCTCGGCATCTATCCTGTAGACGTCGCCGTTGACGCCGGATCCGATTATCTCGCATCCTTCTACGGAGAGGGTCCTGAACCTCTTTCTCACGTCCATCATCTCGGTGAACCCTGTCATGTCGAAAATGTCGTAAACTTCCGGACTGAGCTCTGTAAGCGAAAGATCACTGAACTGCTTCTTCAGCTTGAGGACCATCCGCAGACCAGCGCTCGAGATATATGAAAGGTCGGTGCAGTCGACAGTGACGCTTCCGACGGATCTGCCTTCGAGCTCGCCGAATATGGCATCCTCCACGGTCTTCGCGTTTGTGGAATCTATGTGGCCTTTGAGACATATTAAGGCCTTTCCCTCTTCTATCCTTACGTCAGCATTGCTCATCATCCAATCCTCCAAAAACTTCATTTACAAGATATGAATACTCTTTCCAGGCTGCTGTGTCAGACAGTTCCGAAGTCATATCCCTGATGGCGGAATAGTACCACCCCTGCATCTTCGGATCCTTCATATTGAACGCTTCCCAGAACCTGTGGCCTTCCTTCATGTGCTTTCTGTGGAAGGATCTCATGTTCGCAAGTTTGTCAGCAAGCCACAGAATCTTAACGTTGATGTCCTCCGCATTCCTCAGATCTTCCAGGGAATTTTCCTTGCGCACGAGCCAGGAATCGGACGGGGGTATGTCTCTCATTTTGTCCTCAGTCTCGGTCCGGACGAGATTCCCGACCTTCTCGCCGAAAAGGTCGTATATCTCGGAAAGAGTGTGGGAAGTGTCCTCAGCCACATCGTGAAGGACTGCTGCTGCCATGACGGCCGAGTCCGTCGTCATGGTTGAAACTATGCACATGACTTCCAGCGGATGCACGATATACGGCAGGTCGTCCGCCTTCCTGGAATATCCTGCATGCGCTGATAACGCGAAGCTGATAGCTCTGTTGATCAGGTCGTCATTTCTAAGTGATTCAGGCATTGTAATTCTCCAATTCTCAGTTGTGAGAATTATCTCATATTTTCGGCCGGGTGTCAAGCAACAACACGATCGATCGGTTGTAATAATTTCAGGATTATGCTAGAATTCAGATGACAATATCTCGGAGGTGGCCAATGGAAACATATGAGAAGAGGGCCCGTGAACTGCTGTCGCAGTTGTCCCTGAACGAGAAGATGCACCAGCTTACGTCGGATATAAACCTGGCGTACGCAGAGGAACTGTATGACGCGGACGGAAATTATCTGGGACGTCCGGATCCCCTGTGCGGAACCTTCAGGAATCCCGCCCATTTCATGCACTACAAACTCGGAAGAGCCGCGTCCGCGAAGGAAGCATGCGAGCTTATAAACGAGGATGTCAGACGGGCGGTCGAAGCCCAGCCACATCATATACCGCCCATCGAGCAGGGCGAGTCCCTGCACGGAGCCTCCTGGGGCATAGCAACGCATTTCCCGCAGCCCATAGCCCTTGCATCGTCGTTTGACGTGGATATGCAGGCAAAGATCGGCGATGCCATAGGCAAGGAATGCGCCTGCGTAGGTGTCAGACAGGTGTTCTCTCCGGTAATAAACATGGTGAGGGACTGCCGCTGGGGCCGGACCGTGGAGACATACGGTGAGGACGTGAAGCTGACATCAGACATGGCCGTCGAG
>CACZSC010000017.1 GCA_902783755.1 uncultured Ruminococcus sp.
AGGCTCGAAGCCGGCGACTTTATCCCCGCCGACGCCCGCCTAATACGTTCTGTCAGTCTGAAAAGCGAGGAGTCGGCACTGACCGGAGAATCGGTCCCGGTGGACAAGGATGCCGACTTCGTTGCGGAGCACTCGGCGACCGTCGGAGACAGAACGAACTGCGTGTTTTCCGGCTGCTCCGTGTCATACGGCACTGCCCTTGCGGTCGTCACCGCGACCGGCATGGACACCGAGATGGGCAAGATCGCGAACCTGCTTGACAGCGAGGAGGAATCGGCGACTCCCCTGCAGAAGAAGCTCGGGCAGCTTGGAAAATACCTGGGCATCATAGCCCTTGCCATCTGCGCGGTAATCTTCGTCATCGGGATCATATACAACATCCCCGCCCTCAAGATCTTCATGATAGCAGTCTCCCTTGCGGTCTCAGCCATACCCGAAGGACTCCCTGCGATCATAACCATAGTCCTTTCGATAGGCGTTCAGAGAATGGTCAAGAAACGCGCAATAATCCGTTCACTCCCTGCAGTGGAGACTCTCGGAAGCGCGTCTATAATCTGCTCCGACAAGACCGGTACCCTTACCCAGAACAAGATGACTCTGGTCAAGGCGTATGCGGACGGTGAAAGCGGGACCGAGGACATCACCAGCGACAACTCTCCCGTTATAAAGAAGCTGCTGAAGTACGCCACTCTCTGCAGCGACGGGTCTGCTGTATTCCACGGGGACGAGATCATACAGGTAGGAGACCCCACGGAAGTATCCATCATCATTGCCGCCCACAGAAACGGCATCACCAAGGAAGACCTCGGAGCCTCATGCCCGAGGATCGCGGAATTGCCCTTCGATTCGGACAGAAAAATGATGACCTCGGTCAACACCATCGACGGACAGACCGTCGTAATAGTGAAAGGCGCATTCGACGTGCTGGCCCAGCGGTGTATCAGCGGCAACATAGATTTCGCCCGGACGCTATGCGAGTCCATGAGCAATGACGCCCTCAGGGTCCTTGCGGTGGGATACAGGACAATTGATAAACTTCCCGAGTCACTGTCGTCCGATACGCTTGAGCGCGACCTGACGTTTATGGGACTGGTCGGCATGATAGACCCTCCCAGACCTGAAGCAAAAGATGCCGTCGCGGTCTGCAGACGGGCCGGGATCAAGCCGGTGATGATAACCGGCGACCATGTGATAACAGCCTCCGCCATCGCGCGGGACCTGGGTATACTGAATGAAGGCGACCTTTCCGTCACCGGCCGTGAAGTCGATAACCTGACGGATTCCGAGCTTGATGATAGAGTGGAGAAGATCTCGGTCTACGCAAGAGTTTCTCCCGAAAACAAGATCAGGATAGTAAAATCCTGGCAGAGAAAAGGCGCAGTGGTCGCTATGACCGGTGACGGCGTCAACGACGCTCCCGCACTCAAGGCAGCCGATATCGGATGCGCCATGGGCATCACCGGCACTGACGTCGCGAAAGGCGCTGCGGACATGACTCTCACCGATGACAACTTCGCGACCATCGTTGACGCCGTGCACGAAGGCCGCGGCATCTACGACAACATAAAGAAGGTCGTCGGATTCCTCCTCGGCACGAACATAGGCGAGATACTGACAGTATTCATCGCGATGCTGCTGTGGCACGAGTCTCCCCTTATGTCGATGCAGCTGCTGTGGATCAACCTGGTGACCGACAGCCTTCCCGCGATCGCTCTGGGGATGGAGCCCGTTGAAAAGGACGTGATGGACCGCAAGCCCAAACCGAAAAAAGAAAGCCTGTTCGCAGGCGGGCTGGGCGTAAGGATCCTGCTTCAGGGCGTGCTTTTCGGAGGCCTGTCGCTTGTCGCCTACTATCTGGGCACGACGCTCGGCGGAAGCAAGGAAGCCGGCCAGACTCTGGCATTCATGGTCCTCGCTCTCACCCAGATCGTCCAGTCGTTCAACATGAGGAGCTCAAAATCCCTGTTTGCGATAGGTCCTTTCTCGAACCGGAACCTGAACAAGGCAGCTTTGATATCCGTTGCCCTCATGGCGCTGGTGCTGTTCACGCCCCTCAGGATTCCTTTCGGGCTCGTTCTACTCACACCTCAACTGTATCTGATCGGTCTCGGCCTTATATTTGCCCCGCTCCTTGTCATGGAGTGCAGCAAGCTTTTCGGCCTGACCAGATACTTCTCAAAAAAGGAACAAAGGAAATAGCTCAAAACCCGCCGGCGGCGGGTTTTTTGCAACAAAAAAAGCCTGAGTGATCTCAGACTTGATGGGCCATCTAGGACTCGAACCTAGGACCGACCGGTTATGAGCCGGGAGCTCTGACCAACTGAGCTAATGGCCCCTGCTTTTCAGCGTGAGTTATTCTATCACATGAAATCGCCGAATGTCAATAGTTTTTTTGATTTCCGTGTGGGTTTTGTGGTATACTTCGGACAGAAAAAGTCCCGGTCCATAATGGACCGGAACCTCTTCATCTCCGCAAAGGGAGGGATTCGAACCCTCGGTCGGTTATCAGCCGAACACACGATTTCCAGTCGTGCGCCTTAGACCAGCTCAGCCACCTTTGCATGTGTGCTGTGTCTATTCCTTTATTCAGTTCTCGCAGCGTCAAGGATTATACCACAGCATAAAAACTTTGTCAAGCAAAAAAGATCGGAGTAAACGGATGAAAATAACTGTGGCCATGGACTCTTTTAAAGGTAGCCTGGACTCTTTGCAGTGCGGGCGTGCAGTCGCGGAAGGGATATACGCAGCGATTCCCTCCGCGGATATCCGCATCCTTCCTCTTGCAGATGGGGGAGAGGGCACTTCGCGTGCCCTGACGTCCGCTCTCGGAGGACAGATAAGGAACGTCTCCGTTACGGGACCTCTGGGCAACCCTGTCAAAGCTTCATATGGGATAATAAGTTCCAGAAAACTTGCTGTCATCGAGATGGCAAGCGCCGCCGGGCTGTATCTGGTCCCGGAAGAGCAGAGAGACCCTATGGAAACCACTACGTTCGGCGTCGGAGAAATGATCCGCGACGCAGTTGACCGCGGTTGCAGGAGCTTTATAGTCGGCATAGGAGGAAGCTCTACCAACGACGGCGGGACGGGGATGCTGGCGGCCCTCGGATTCAGGTTCCTTGACAGCAGCGGCAGGCCTGTACCCGCCGGAGCAAAGGGACTTGAAGTCCTGAACAGGATCGAATCGGGATCTGTTCCTGAAACGCTGAAAGAATGCTCCTTCACCGTTGCCTGTGACGTGAAAAACCCGCTTTTCGGTAAAGACGGATGCAGCATGGTATATGGCCCGCAAAAAGGCGCAGATCCAGAATCCGCGGAAAAAATGGACGGCTGGATGCAAAACTATGCCCGGATAACGGAAGAAACAACCGGCAGGGACTATTCAGACTTCCCTGGTGCAGGCGCTGCGGGAGGAACGGGATTTGCCTTCATTTCTTTCATGAACGCGGAACTCAGGCCCGGGGTCGATATCGTTCTTGACGTCACAGGGGCTGAAGCCGAGATCGCAGGCTCTGATCTCGTCATAACTGGAGAAGGAAGACTGGACTCTCAGACTCCGAACGGAAAGGCTCCCGTGGGGATATCTCACATCGCGGAAAAATACGGGGTTCCGGTCGTTGCCATAGTAGGTTCTGCGTCTGTTGATGCCTC
>CACZSC010000018.1 GCA_902783755.1 uncultured Ruminococcus sp.
ATCTCGATGTCGAAGTCCTGCAGCAGCTGGCGTATCCTCTGGACCAGCTTTTCGGGATATTCCTCTATGTCCTTCTCCGAAAGGATCCTGACCCTGTCCGCCATCGCCTTGAGGCCTTCCGCCTTCTTCATTATGTCGAGACACAGCCTCTCGCCCTCAGCCTTCCTCATATCCGAAAAGACCTCTATGGCGGCTTCCAGCACCGGCTTCACCTCGGCCCAGTCCCGCTCCATGTCGTCGTCGGCCTTCTTCATGATGAAGATGTCCCTGTTCGCCGCCACCTTCATGGCGGTGATGTCGTCCTTCAGGCCGAACCTGTCCCTGAGCTTCTCGAGGGCGGTGATGTACGAGGCCGCCGCTCCCTCGTCGATGTCGATCTCCAGGCCCTTCTGGACCAGCACGTCGACGCCTATGTAAACTTCCACCTTGCCTCTGGTGATCCCCTTCTCGGAGACAAAGGTCCTCACCCTGTCCTCGAGGAAGGAGTACATCCTCGGCAGCTTGACGGTAACGTCGAGATACCGTGAATTGACGCTCTTTATCTCCGCCGTTATATCCAGGGATGCGTCCGACGAAAGGCTCCTTGCCCTGCCGAACGCGGTCATGCTCTTTAACATTCAGTTCACTCCGCCGTTCCTGTCCTCTCCCTAAGGAAAAGTCCATAAATTTTCAGAATATATTATATACCAAGTATCATGCCGCTGTCAATAAAAACGGGGCATTATGCCCTGTTCTTACCGGCTTTTCCCGGAAACAGAAAAGGCCCGGTCCGCAGGGGACCGGAGACAGCCTATTTCCGTATCTTCAGTTTCTTTCTCAGCACCTTCACATAGAAGCTGATGCACTTTGTGACGGTGAAATCGAACAGCACGAACATCGCGGTGCCTATCACCATGGTCAGGATATCCAGGGAATAGTAGTCATCCCCGGCCAGGAAAACGAACTTCCCGAGGAGAAGGCATCCCAGGAGCATCAGATCCATCATCACTATCTTTATGACGAACGCCGGGATCTTCGGCAGCTTTTCGATATATCCCTTGAGGATGGGGTAAGCCGCGCCGAACATCACGTATTCTATGGCGTAGAGCTTGTCGGGCAGGAGCAGCACCGCCAGGGCGGAGGTCACCGCCCCGAAAAGCCAGGCATAGCCGGAGCCGGTCTCTATGACCACGAGCACGGTTATGAGGGCGGTCATCATTATGGCCGTCAGATCCAGCGGGGTCATGCAGCATACATAGAGCAGCCCGATCGAAAGGGCCGCCAGGATCCCCGACAGGGCGATCCTTCTTGCGGGAGACGCGGTCATGCCTTTCATCACCCGCACCTCACGCAGTCGCTGCCGCAGCATTCGCAGCAGGCGTCGCAGCAGATCAGAGCGGAGCACAGGGTGCATACGTCGCAGCCCCCGTCCGTAGACGTGGTCCTGTAGCCGGAACCGTAGTCAGACGAACGCTGCTGGAGTTTTTTCCTGGCCTCGGCGTATTCCTCGTTCGAAGGGTCCAGATAGCATGCGATCTCGATATGCCTGAGGGCGTCGTGATAGTATCCCCTGTGGACCAGTATGCATCCCTTCAGATAGTTCCATTCCGCCCCCCGGTCCGAAGCCGCGGTGGAGTTGATCTGATATTCGGCATCCGCATAGTTGCCTTCGTTTATCAGCCTGCGGATCTCATAGAAGGAGGTGGTGCCGGACGCGGAGTATGAGCTGTAACCCGAAGAGGCGTTCGAGCTCCTTCCCTGTCTTTCCCTCTGGATGGTGTCGTAGGCCTCGTTTATCTCTTTCATCTTCTCTTCGCTGTCCTCGGCCTGGGCCGCGGACCCCGAAGCGAAATTGTCCGGGTGGTACTGTCTCGCCAGTTTCCTGTACGCTCTTTTTATCTCGTCGTCCGTAGCGCTCCTCGGTATCCCGAGCACCTGGTACGGATCTCTCATCTCTGTTCCAAACTTCCTTTCGGTGTGGATTCGCTTTTCTTGCCTGTCTTGCCGAGTATGTTATCCATCGTGCGCGGCATTCCCAGATACACGATGTTCTTTATTATGGGCGTCATGGGATGGGACGGGTCCAGGGCCTCGGCCGCCTCTCCCATCTCCGAGAGAGTCAGGGGGAGGGATATCCTCAGGCTGTCCTTCACCAGCGGGGACAGTTCCCCGCCGGAGAGCGCCATGTCTCCCCATCCCGCCGCCAGGGGATTGTACCTGTGTTTTCCGATGTCATCGCCGAGATCGTCCGCAGCATCGCATATGTATATGAACCGTCCGCAGGCGTCTCCCGCCTTCTCCGCCAGAGCCTTCCTGTCTCCCTCCAGCCCCGCCGAGAAGATGTACGACAGCACCTCACCGAAGGCACCCGCAGTCTCGTCGGCCGACGGGCATCCGGCCTCTTCCAGTCCGGAAAGGTTGCGGATGAGCCCGAACACGGCCTCCCCGGCCCCCTCGGGGAATATGTCCTTCCCAGCGGCCTTCTCCGCTTTTCCGAGCATGCTCCTCACGAAGGGGAGAGTGAGCCCGGCTCTCAGTCTTCTTGCCCCGCCTTCGTCCTTCATGTCGTCCTCCAGCTTCGCGCGGGTTATGAGGACGGAAGCTGCGGCGCCGTAGGCCAGGCACGGGTTGTCCCGGACAGTCAGCCGCTTCTCCTTCATATGCATGACGCATCTGCGGCTTTCGTACTCGGGGATCACTCCCTCGACTGCCATCCGGAAGGCGCACAGGAAAGTGAGGTCGTATGAAAGCGTCATCCGGGCGGTCTGTCCCCCGGACCTGCCCAGCGCCCTGCAAAGGCCGCAGTATACGGCTTTGTATCTCTCGTACTCGCCGACCTTAAGCTCCGGGACATATGGCCTTACGTAACCGTACACGGCTCCGCCTCCTCTCCTGTTTTTCCCATTATACCACAATCCGGTCCCGCATGGAAGTGCGGCGCGTCCAACGCCACAAAAACTATTGAATGCACGCGCGGTTTTTGGTATACTATAGGATGGATTAGGAGTATTTCTAGCAAAGGAAACAGGATCATGAAGAACAATCACGTGTGGAGGACCATCGCCATAATAGCGGTTTACGGCTTTGTCACCGTGCTCTTCATCGGAAGGCTCATATACCTTCAGGTGTCGGGGCAGGACTACTACAGCATGTCCATGCCTTCAAGACAGTACACCAGGACCGTTTCCATACAGGCCCAGAGAGGCGAGATATACGACAGGAACGGCAGGCCCCTCGTGGTGAACCACTATTCCTACGACATTTCCGCCGACTACTCCTCAAAGCCGTCCTCCGGCAGGGAATTCAACGACATGCTGCTGGACTTCCTGCTGTGCGCCGACAGATCCGGAGCGGACGTCGCGGAGCCGAAGGACTCCCTTGAAGTCGAAGTCCTGGCTGACGGCCTTCACTTCACCAAGCCCGAGGGCTTTGAAGAGACGGTCCGCGGCAAAAGATACGCCAAGCTCGTGAG
>CACZSC010000019.1 GCA_902783755.1 uncultured Ruminococcus sp.
GGCGGAAAGGACAGCGGTCCGGACGAAAAGCCCGTCCCCGTGTTCACGGACGTTCCAGAAGGCGCATGGTACGGCGACGCCGTGGGCTGGGCCTGCAGCGAGGGCTACATGAACGGCACCTCCGAAAGCAGGTTCTCCCCCGACTCCCAGCCCACGAGGGCCATGCTGGTCACCATACTCTGGAGGCTTGAAGGCCGGCCGGGATCGGATCCCTCGGGACTTCCCTTCACTGACGTCGACGCCGGAAGCTGGTACGGGGAAGCCGTGGCCTGGGCATGGGAAAACGAGATCGTGAACGGTGTCTCGAAGGACTCCTTCGCCCCGGGCCTTGCCCTGACAAGGGAGCAGATAGCCACGATCCTTTACAGATACGTGAAATACACCGGTGCGGAACCGGACGGTCACGTGGAGGATCTCGGAAGCTTCGCTGACGCAGCGGACGCGTCCTCCTGGGCGTATGAGCCCCTGTGCTGGGCGGTGGGCAACGGAGTCATCACCGGGACCGGCGGAGACCGGCTGAAGCCCGGATCGTATTCCACGAGAGCACAGCTTGCGACCATACTGTACAGACTGTACGGCGCGGAATAACTGAATACTGACAGGAAAAATATGATCCCGGAAAAGCCATCACTGGTTTTTCCGGGATCTGTTTATGTTTCGGTTGGTTTGTGACTATTTGGTTATGACTCCGTAGTAGGCCGCCAGTTTCGCGATGTCGTCGTCAGTGAGCGCCTTCTCGAATATGATGATGTCGTCCACTTCACCGTCGAATCCGTAAGAGTATGTGCCTGTTCCGTCCTGGCCCACGTTCACGTCTCCGATGCCCGCGAAGGTGGCATCCCTGAGGATCTCCGAGATCTCTCTGGAGTCAAGCTGGGAGAAGTCGATGCTGACGCCCACGGTGCCGTTCTCACGGTCCACCACCAGGACCACATGCATCCATCCCGTGGCATAATCCACAGGCAGGTACCATTCTTCGTCCATCCTGTCCTTACCGTTGCCGAGGTTGAACTTCAGATCGTTCTCCCTGAATGAGAGCACGAAGCCCGCGTTATTGCCGCTGGTCCAGTCCTTGTTCCCGATCAGGGACGGGTCGTCTTTCTCCTTGCCGTGGATCTTGACCATCATGGCCACGGAGAAGCTCTCGGTCTCCGGATGGAACCCTTCGAGGGTTATATATCCGCCGCTGACATTGACGCCTTCGCTGTAGTATCCTGCGGAGGCTTTTGCATTCCCCTTGAGGACCGCCTTCACGGCGTCTCCGCCCATGTCGTGCTCGGCTGACTCGTCCAGCATCATGTATGCCGTTATATCGTCGTAGTAGATGTAGTCAGTGAGAGTCGTGCCGCCGTCCTCATGGGCCGGGGTCGTAAGACCGGTGTTCGACAGTCTGGTCTTGTCGGTCTTCAGGACGTCGTAGGCCCTGTATATGATCAGTATCGCCTGTTCTCTCGTAAGGTTGCTGCCGGGGGCGAAGCGCGTGCCTCCCACTCCCTTGATGATGCCCATATGCACCGGCCAGCCCAGCTCGTCATAGGCCCAGGCGGAACTGCCCGTTATGTCGGTGAAATCATGTGTGAATCCCGTGGTGTCCACGCCCACTGCGTTGGCCGCCCTGTTGATCAGCGCCGCCATCTGGGCTCTGGTGAGCAGGCCGTTCACATTGAACCTGTCCTTCCCCACTCCCTTGATGATGCCCAGGGCGTTTGCTGCAAGGACCGCATTGTACTTCGTGTCCGTGAAGGCCTCGGTGTTGATCTCGGCCCCCGCATCGCGGACGAGGGCTTCGGACGTCTTCCAGGTGCAGGCCTCGAGAAGGTTCATTATCATCTTGGAGACCTGGCCGCGGGTGATGGGCAGGTCATAGGATTCCTGAAGCTCCTCGGGGACCAGTCCCAGCTCCACGCATTCCGCCACTTCCTCCGCTGCCCAGGAGGAGGGCGCGAGGCTGCTGCCCTTGTATTCGGGATCGTAGTTCTCCACGAAAGTGGTCCTGATCTTTTCGATGGTCTCCTCGGTCACACCGACGCTGAGGAGCCAGTTCGCTGCCTGTTCGGCCTTGGTCTCGCCGCCGAACTGCTCAAGCTGCTGGTACCAGGAATAGGGGGCGTTGATGCTCCTTCCGCCGAAGTTGGCGTAGTTCGTCAGCAGATAGTCCCTGGCCGCGTCCTCGACGCTGACTCCGCAGAGGGTCAGCAGCATGAAGGAGATGAGGCCGGTCCTGTCGGCACCCGCCCAGCAGTGCAGGTATACCGGCTTCTCGGCGGCTTCGGCGATGAGCCCGAAGATCTGTGTGAATTCCGCATCGAAGTTCCCGAGGAATCCCACGTCCTGATGCCCGTAGGATGGAAGCTGTATGTTGTAGTAGTCCACGCCCTCGAGATACGGTCCCGGGTTCGTTATGTCGCTGTCGTGCCTCAGGTCTATCTCCGTCCCGAGCCCCAGCTCGGCAATCTGCTCAATGCCTTTCTTCAGAATGCCTTCAGGGTTGCCGCCCCTGTAGTACAGGCCCTGGCGGATATACGCGCCCTCGCCGAGAGATGACGGCCACCCGCCGATGTCCCTCATGTTGACGATGCCGTAGACGAAGATGTTCCTCCAACGGGTCGTGGTGATGTAGACCTCGTGTATGGGGCTCTGCTCTATGGTCTCAAGCTCAGTGGAGGCCCTCCAGTAGAAGTGCTCGCCGAGCTTTACGTTGTACAGATTGTATTTGCCGTTCTTCACTCCCGTGACGTTTTTGGTCTCGCAGTTCTCGAACTGCGGGTTGTCGGATTTCTGGAACCAGTACTTGCTCTGGACCGGGAACCCGTCCCCAGCTATGTCGCAGACCACCGGGGCCGGCTGGCTGATGTCCTTCGTCCCGTGGACGTAGTCCTCGTATGAGGGCATGGTGTCCTCGAGATACTGAGCCTGCTCCTCGGTATGGATATCCACATATTCCGCCGGGAGTATGACCGGCTCCGTCCCGTCTTCTTCCGCTGTCACGGCGAATGTCATGGCCGGCAGGGCGAGGACCGCTGCAAGGGTCAGGGCTATGATTCTTTCAGTGTGCTTCATAAGGCCTCCGAAAAAAGAGTATTTCGTGCCGTCCGGCACGTGTCATCTGACTGTTACAATTATACTAAAAACACAACCCAACGTCAATTTATATCACATAAATATCCGCGTGATCCCGGGCAAAAATATGGCCCCGGGAGAACCCGGGGCCCGTATGTGTGCGTGGCTGTATTAAATTACGAGGCGATCCCGTAGTAGGCAGCAAGTTTGGCTATCTCGCTGTCGGAAAGAGCCTTGCCGAATATCACGATCTCGTCCACGTCGCTGTTGAATCCGTAGTGGTATGAGCCCGTTCCGTCCTGGCCCACGTTCACTCCGCCGATGCCCTTGAACGAAACGCCCTTGAGGGTCTCCTCGAAGTCCCTCGTGTCAAGGCCTCCGAAATCAATGCTCACGCCGACTGTCTCGTTCTCGCGGTCCACCACCAGGATCACGTGCATCCATCCCTCGGTGTAGTCCGTGGGAACGTCCCATGTCTCGTCCATCCTGTTCTCTCCGTCTCCGAGGTTGAACTTCACGTCCTCGCCTCTGAAGGAAAGGACGAATCCGGGATTGATGCCGTTCTCCCAGTCCTTGTTTCCGATGATGGACGGGTCGTCATCCTCCTTGCCGTGTATCCTCACCATCATGGCGACGGTGAAGCTCTCGGCGTCGGGATCGAAGCCTTCAAGGCTGATGTACCCGCCCTTCACGTTGACGCCCTCGCTGTAGTAGCCGGTGGTTGCGTTCGTGCTGCCGCTGAGGACTGCCTTTATATCGCCCAGGTCATACTGGGTGTCACTGTCGAGTGTCAGGTACGCCAGGATGTCTTCGGAATCGAAATATCCCGTCAGTGTCTTTCCGCCGGACTTGGCGGGAGTCTCGAGCTCTGTCTCCTGCGTTCTGTACTTTCCGCTCTTCAGCACGTCGAAGGCCCTGTAGACTATGAGCATCGCCTGTTCTCTCGTAAGGGGATTGCCCGGGGCGAAGCGGGTGCCCCCACGCCCTTGATGATGCCGAGGGCGTTGGCTGCCAGGATCGCGGAATCTTTCGTATCGGTGAATGTGTCGCTGTCTATCTCTTTTCCTGCTGCATTCACAAGCATGTCGGCAGTCTTCCAGGAAGCTTTTTCGAGGAGGTTGACTATCATCCTCGAGACCTGGCCCCTCGTGATCGGAAGGTCATATGCCTCCCTGAGCTGGTGAGGCACCAGATTGATCCTGATGCACTCCTCCACTTCCTCCTTTGCCCAGGAGGAAGGCTCAAGGCTGTAGCCCTTGTATTCGGGGTCATAGTTCTCCACGAAGGCCCGCCTCAGCTTCTCCACGGTCTCCGGAGCCACGCCCTTCGAGACGAGCCAGCTCTTTGCCTGCTCCGCCAGGGTCTCCCCTTCGTATTCCGAGAGGTTCGAATACCATCTCGCCGGCGCGTCGAGGTCCCTGTCGCCGTAGTTCGCGTAATTTGTCAGGAGATAGTCCCTCGTGGCGTCCTCGAAGCTGACGCCGCAGACGGTGAGCAGCATGAACGAGGCCAGGCCCGTCCTGTCGGCGCCTGCGACGCAGTGCAGATACACGGGATATTCGTCCGCTTCCGCGATCAGTTCATATATGCCCTTATACTCCTCCTTATATCCGTCGAAGAACTCGGGGCTGCTGGATGAAAGCTTGAAGTTGTGGTATTCTATGATCTCCTCGTTGAAATACGGTCCTTCCTTCCCTATGTCGTCCCTGAGGTCTATCTCTCTCCTGATGCCCAGGGCCTCCATCTGTTCCTCGCCCTTCTTGAGCACCATCTCGGGATTTCCTCCCCTGAAGAACAGTCCCTGGCGCACGTAGGCGTCCTCGCCGAGGGAAGACGGCCATCCGCCGATGTCCCTCAGGTTGGCGATACCGTAGGCGAAGATGTTCCTCCAGTATTCGGTCGTGATGTACACGTCATGGATCGGGCTCTCTTCTATGTTTTCAAGCTCCTCGGCTGCTCTCCAGTAGAAATGCTCGCCGGCCTTCGTGTTGTACAGATAGTATTTCCCGTTCTTCACGTTTGTGATCTGGACCGTGGTGGCATTCTCGAATCCGGGATTGTCCGCCTTCTGGAACCAGTATTTGTTCTGGACCGGGATACCGTCCCCGGCGATGTCGCACACGACCGGGTTGGGCTGGCTCACGTCCGTGGCGCCCAGGGCATAGGCCTCGTAGGACCACACCGTGTCGGCCATATATGCAGCCTGGGAGTCGGTGTGAAAATCCACATACTCGGCAGGCAGTATCTTTCCGTCAGTCTCTTCCTCTTCTCCCGCCGCGGCAAAGGACATCACGGACACCGCGAGCAAGACCGCAAGGATCAGAGACAGGATCTTGTTCATTTTTCTCATAGCACAAAAGCCTCCGTTGCTTTAAATTTCGCCGCCTCCATTATATATCTTTTCACCCCTTACGTCAATTTTGTTTTGGGATCCTGAAGCAGAAAAATCATCCGTCCAATCCCTCCCGAAAACCCCCGGGCGTCTTGAATAAGGGGAAGATTTTGGGTATAATGGGAGGGATGAAAAACAATGGAAAGAGGGACCGATATGTCGATAGCTGACGGAATCTTCGTAAAGAACATGCATGAGATCCTGGAGACCGGTTTCTGGGACACGGA
>CACZSC010000020.1 GCA_902783755.1 uncultured Ruminococcus sp.
CGCGGAGGAGTACACCCGCTACGCCATAAGAAAGGACACAGAATTCGACATGGAGAATCTCCGCTCGATCGCCGCTTCCCTTCCCGCAGGATACGGGATAAGGAAGATCGACAGCGGGATATACGGCATGTGCCTGGAAGAGCCGCTGTTCGAGGATTGTGTGAAGCACTTCGGATCCAGGAAGCGGTATTTACAGTTCGGGCGCGGAATGGCCGTCATGAAGGACGGGAGGCCCGTTTCCGTATGCTCGTCATATACCAGCTTCCGGGATGGCATCGAGATCGAGGTGGACACCCTGGAAGAGGAACGGAGAAAAGGTCTGGCCGCCGCCGTGTCGGCGTCCCTGATCCTCTCATGCCTCGATGACGGGCTGTATCCCAGCTGGGACGCGGCGAACCCGGCTTCGGTACATCTGGCCGAGAAACTGGGATATGAATTCAGCCACGAATACCACTGCTACGCCATATCGAGGTGACCGATGAAGAAAATGATACTCACCGTCCTGCTGGCCCTTTCCGCAGTCATCTGCCTGTGGGCCTGCGCGGGTTGGGAAAACACAGAGGAGACAGATATGAAGCTTGATACCGGCATACCTGAGATCGAGGTCATCAGACCTACATGCGTCCTGGTGATCGAGGTGAACGGGAAGATACTCTACGGGCATTTTGAGGACAATCCCTCAGCAAAGGCCTTCATCGAAAAACTTAACTCCGGCGGGATAACCGTCGAGATGCACGATTACGGAAACTTCGAAAAAGTCGGGCCGCTCCCCTGGGAGCTGCCACGCACCGACTCCCGGATCACCGCCGGGCCCGGGGACATCATCCTGTATCAGGGGGACCAGATCACCCTGTATTATGGCGAGAACAGCTGGGACTTCACCCGTCTCGCAAGGATAGAGAGCGTCACGAAGGGCGAGCTTCTCGGGCTGCTTGGTGCGGGAGAGGTAAGCATCACCTTCTCCCTCGAATGGGGAGAATGAGACCGCCGTCACAACACAAGATTACCAGAAAGGAGATCCCGGAAAATGACTGACAGCATCCAGGTATTCAAACAGAACCACATAAGGATAGCCGCGGGAGACAAAGTGATACACATCGACCCTTTCATGACGGACTCGGCGCCGAAAGACGCGGACTACATCCTCATAACCCATGACCACTACGACCATTTCTCTCCGAAGGACATCGGGCGGACCGCAGGCAGGGACTGCGTGCTGGTGGTGCCCGAGACCATGAAGGAAAAGGCGAAGGAGGCCGCTCCCTTCGTGAACAGTACCGTCACCGTAAGACCGGGCGAGAGTTACGATTTCGGAGGGATCCGGTTCGAGACGGTCCCCGCATACAACACCGCAAAGCCCTTCCATCCGAAGAAAGCCGGATGGGTGGGATACATAGTCCACGCGGACGGGAAGAGCGTATACGTGGCGGGCGACACTGACGCGACGGATGAGGCGAAGGCCGTGAAGTGCGACATCGCCCTGGTCACCGTGGGGGGGACATATACGATGAACGCGAAGGAAGCCGCCGCGCTGGTCGGTCACATAAAGCCGGAAACGGCGAGCCCGGTCCATTACGGCGGAGTCGTGGGAGCGAAAAAGGACGGCCGGAAGTTCGCGGACGCCGTCAGCAGTGACATAAATGTTGAAATAAAGATCAGCTTCTGATCTTGACCATAAAGAAACCATAACAAGGAGACAGAAAAATGGGACTCATAGCTTTTCTCAAATCGAAATTCGGAAAGAACAAGGAAGAAAAAAAGACTGAGAACGACGTGGTCATGACGCTGAAGGCGGACCCGGCGGACATCGATCCCCCGGAGACCAGGTTCACGGAGGAATACAAGGACTTCCTCGAGTCGCAGGAAAACGTCGTGACGCTGACGAGAGAGATGCCTGCAGCAGAGGACCCGGAGAACGGACCTGCCGAGGAAGCTGTGCCTGAAGAGCCGGTCGGGGAAGTCACGGAACAGCCTGTCCCGGAGCAGACAGCGCCGGAACTGGATCCCTTCCCTTTCGGGGACGAGCCGAAGGAATAACGGGCGCGACGGAAAACAGCATGCATATATACGAAGACTGGATCAGATCCCGTCTCCCGCCGGAGCTTGCGGACGAGCCCATCGACCTCTTCAAAGGCGATTATCTTGACGGTCTGACCGTCATGCAGGAAGGCGAACGTGGCGGACCGGACGTAGTCGTGTACAGGGCGGAAAGCGAGGAAGACCTCCGCTACTGGCAGCTTGAGATGGTATGCCGCTTCATACACGAGAAAGACCCGCCTCCGAAAAAGACCTGGCGCTGGTACAGGCATCACGCGGAAGACGGGCGGTGGCTGTACACGGAGCACCGGAACTACGACTACAACGCCATAGACGACCCGAGACTGTACGGCTTCGAGTGTTTTCTCCGCGTACTCAGGCACGCCTTCCCGGACGACCGCTGGGAAAAAGCGGTCAGGGAGCATGTGGACCTGATGAACTACTGGTATAAGGTGCCTCACTGGGATTACGACAGGGAGAAGCTCTGTTTCACAGAGATCAGCGATTCAAGGGAACACGACGGCGGGCCGGATATGACCGAAGAGCCGAGGCCTGGGTCCGTGATCGAGACCGTGGACTGATGTGCCATCACCCAGAAAGGAGCAATAATCATGAGTCTGCTTCATCATAACCCGAACGGGGAATATGAGCTGAGCCTTTCCGCCTGGGGCCGGGGAGTACTCTGCGAAGACGACCTCCTCGATTTCCAGAAGCCGGACGCCATCCTGGCCGGGTTCAGGGAGGAGTACGGGCGTTCCCCTCTCGATATATCCCTTTTCATCGAAGACTCCTTTGCCTGCGGGTACGACTACGGATTCACGGGAGTGGACTCTGCCCTGCTTGAAAAATTCGAGACCCTCCGTGAGCTGATACTGCCTGATTCCGTAACGGAGCTGGACCTGACACCGGGACTTTTGAAGATACTCAGGGAAAACAATACCCTCATACGGGGCACCTTCGATTCCTTTGCGGAGAGGTTCGCCGCGGAGAACGGGCTCAGGTTCAGGCCTTCCGACTATCAGTTCGCCGTATACTTCTTTGAGCCTGCCCATGAAGCCACGGTCATGACCCTCGTATTTCTCAAGAACGGAAAAGTCAGGATCAGGGAGGACATCAGCTCTCCGGGCTCCTCCGCCGGCAACACCTTCGGCGGGACCTTCTGGTACAACATCAGCAGGGACTTCTTCAGGACTAAGACCGCAGAGCAGATAGCGGAGCAGTTCCGGAACGTCATATATGATGCGACCGTTGAAGACGGCA
Organism: uncultured Ruminococcus sp.; assembly: GCA_902783755.1. GTDB lineage: Bacteria > Bacillota > Clostridia > Oscillospirales > CAG-272 > UMGS1696. The sequence continues at coordinate 3,298 of CACZSC010000020.1, forward strand.
GACTGGCCTCGTTCATCGAAAAGGCAAAAACGCACAGATACTTCATGGGAAAAAACTGATGATACGGCTGAGATACGGAAACACGAACACTTTCTTCATACCGGCGCCGGGGGGCGGTCTCCTCATAGACACGGATTACGCCGGGACCTTGCCCGGGCTCAGAAGGGCCCTCAGGTACAATAGTCTCAGTCTGAGAGACATCCGGTACGTGCTTGCCACCCACTATCATCCGGATCATTCCGGACTCACGGGACTGCTCACGGAACAGGGCGTGAAGCTGCTGCTACCTGATATCCAGAAGGAATACGTCCATTTTTCAGACAGCATCTTTTCGAAGGACGGTCTGGACTTCATACCCGTGAATGAAGAGAAAGCGGCCGTGATCACATGCGCGGAAAGCAGGGCGTTTCTCGGAAGGCTGGGGATATACGGCGAGATCATCAGCACTCCCAGCCACAGTCCCGACAGCATTTCTGTCATCCTTGATGACGGGGACTGCTTCGTAGGGGACCTTGAACCTATGGAACATATCGAAGGATATGATCATAACGAGGCCCTCGAAAATGACTGGAAGCATATAATGTCATTCGGTCCGAAAAGGATATTCTATTCACATTACAAGGAAAAAACCATCTGACTCCGGCAAAGGAAAACTCATCTATGAAAAAACTACCGGTGACCATCATAACAGCCGTCATCACGGCGGCCCTTGCGGCGGCAACCGTTATCCTGAGTGAAAAGACTCTGTCCATGGTACAGTTCGATACCATGAAGATACTGCTCATCATATGCGGATGTAGCGCGGCATACTGTTTCACCGCCGGCGAGATATCCGGCAACTTCTCCCAGATGGACAAACTCTGGAGCATCCTCCCTCCGGTCTACGTCTGGGTTGTGGCGGCAAAAGGCGGCTTCAGCGCCCGTCTCGTCATATACGCCCTCATAGTCACCGCATGGGGCATCAGACTCACCGTCAATTTCGCGAGAAAAGGGGCATACAGTCTGAGATTCTGGTCGGGCAAAGAGGATTACCGGTGGTCAGTAGTCAGGCAGTTCCCGGTCTTCCGGCACAGGATCGCATGGTCCCTGTTCGATCTTCTCTTCATCTCAATTTATCAGAACGCGCTGGTCCTCGCCATATGCCTCCCTTCTCTTGCTATCATGGGATCAGATGTTCCTCTCGGTTTCCCGGACATCCTTGCGGCGGTCCTTTCCATAGGGTTTCTCATCCTCGAGACCGTCGCCGATGAGTACCAGTGGAAGTTCCATCAGACGAAAAAGAAACTCCTGGCCGGGGGCGGCTCACTTGAAGATCTCCCGGATCCGTATGACCTGGGCTTCAACACTACGGGTCCCTGGCGCCGCATGCGCCATCCCAATTATCTCGGGGAACAGGGATTCTGGCTGGCGATGTACATATTCACTGTCGGAGCCGGCGTCACAAGATGCGGCATATTCCACTGGTCCCTGGCCGGGCCTCTCCTTCTAGTTCTCCTGTTCATGGGCAGCTCCGCCCTCGGCGAAAAGATATCATCCGGGAAATACCCGGCTTATGCGGAATATATAAGGCAGGTATTCAAATACGTCCCGCTCCGCAGATTCGAACGCGGCAGATGACACACAGGCCGTACAGAAGGCTCTCAGAATAACCGGAATAAAAAAGTCAAGGAAATGGGGGAAAACCGATGAAAAAAGCCGTACTGGTCCTGCTCGCGTTTCTCATTGCCGTACCGGCAGCAGCAGTATCATTAGCGGGACCGGCTGCAGCAGGATTGGACAACTTCACTGAACGGACCGTGTACACCGAAGAAACGTTCAGCGATGTGAGCCCGTCAGACTGGTTCAGCGGCAGCGTTGCCGCCGTCTATGAGCTCGGGCTCATGAACGGTAAAAAAGCCGGGAGATTCGATCCTTCCGGCAATATCACCGTAGCGGAGGCCTGTACCGTGGCCGCAAGGCTGCACAGCATCTATACAGACGGGACGGAAATATGCGGGAAGACCTCCCCGTGGTATGCGGCATACGTGGATTACTGCGCGGGAAAAGGCATCATCTCAGGGCCCTGCGAGCTGCCTGAGGACCTTAACTCCCCGGCATCCAGGAGACTTTTTGCAGCCATACTCGGCAATGCTCTTCCCGAAGAGGCCCTTGCCGAGATCAACTACGTGCCGGACGGTTCCGTCCCCGACGTCGGCACCGCAGACGCATACGGCAGCCGGATCTACGCCCTGTACAGGGCCGGGATCCTGACCGGATCCGACTCTCACGGCACCTTCAGTCCCGACGACCCGGTCAGAAGATCCGAAGCCGCTGCAGTCATCACAAGGATGGCGGATCCGTCGCTGAGACGGCACGTGTTCCTGCACGGTCTCACAGACGAAGACGTGGACGCCCTTCTGGGCATGCCCGAGGAAATTCGGTACAGCGAGGCCCTGAACGCACTCGGCAGCGGCAGGCTGAGGGAAGCGAAGAAGCTGTTCGGATCGATGCCGGGATACAGGGACTCCGGAGAGTATTACGACCTCATAAAAGCATCGCCCCGGAAGACCGTTTTTACGTCAGAAGACGGAGAAGTGACGGAAACGGACGACATATATGAGACAGACGGCACCGGACACCTTCTCAGGCAGGTCGTCATGACCCGGGACGGGTCGGGATATTCCCTTGATTTCACATATGACGATGCAGGAAGGCCGCTCACTATGCTGTACATCTACCGCGGCACCACCGTGCAGTACACAGAGTATACATACAATACAAAAGGAGACCTGGCGCGGGAAACAGACACTTATCCCGATGGCACGACCGTAACGAACGAGTACATATATAACGGAAATGGACAGCTGGTCGAATGGAAAATAGTCACGGAAAGACAGGGCAGCGGGACAACGGATCCAAGTGAGGAAACTGTAGTCTACAGGAACACGTATGACAGTTCCGGCCGGATCATCGCTGAAGCCAGGAACGGAGCCGAAACGATCCGGCTCGCCTATGACGAGCACGGCCGGCTCATCAGGAGAAATCTGACAAGCTACGTATACGATGAAAACGGGAGACTCATCAGGCGTGAATTCAACAATCCCGAAGAATACGGCGGATTCCGGTTCGCAGAACTGACCTATGACAGCGACGGGAACCTTCTGAGCGACAAGATCGACGGAAACGGATATGAGTATACTTATGACGGCAACGGAAACATGCTCACCAGGATCATGACAGCTTCCTCCGGGGAGCAGCTATATACAAACGAATACGAATATGACCGAGAGGGCCGCCGCATAAAGTCGACCGAGATCCATCAGGACGGGGCAGTATACATAAATGAAACGGCATACGATGAAGACGGCAACTTCCTGACCTTCACCTGCATCGACTGCGGCCGCGTTTCGAGCTATGAATACTCCGACTATGTATGGTATCTGGATCCTAACGAGATGATAATGAGAATAAGGCCGGCGCTCGCGTCTGACATCGGGCCCGGATAACGGCAGAAGGAGACCGTAAAGCGTTTGCCGGGCATGCACATGTCACGGAAAAAGATGAGACAGGAGGCCCGAATGAAAAAACACAAAAAACTGAAGACCGTCCTTATCTGCGCGGGATGCGTGCTGATCCTCGTCATTCTGGCGTCCGCCACGGCCCTGGTGGCGCTGCGGATCCGGACTGACAGTATAAACGACGACTTTTCCGGGGTCTTCACGGACCCGAAATACTCGGAACCTGTCAGCGTGAACGGCATTGAGACGATCACACAGGACGTCTCATGCGGATACGCGGTGATCGAGATGTTCGGGGCCTGGTGCGGGAAGGATGTAACCGATGAAAGCCTTTACGGCGAATACGGGAGGGTCGTCACCTCGACCGGCGGTGCGTTCCGGGACGAGATGAACAGACAGTTCCCAGGGTTCAGCACCGAAATGCACAAATATCTCAAGAACACTGAACTTATCGATACGGTATACTCGAGCCTCAGGAACGGAGTGCCCGTTCCGTTCGAATGGGCCGCAAAGTACGGAGATGAGTGGACACTGCACTATTCACTGATCACGGGCATGGACATCCCCGGCGACAGGGTGACGGTGGCCAACCCGTACGGATATACCGAGAAAATCACGCTGCAGGAGCTGCTGGACAGGACGAGCTTCCGGGCCTACAGCGGCATGCCCCTGTTCCTGAAGCTGGGATTCGCTTTCGGGATCTTCGAGAAGAACACGGTGTTCACAGCGACACCGGACAGGGATATCACGGATACGGATGAGAAAAACGGGACTGACGTGATGCCTGCGGATTTTTCCCTTTTCTTCTCCTGCTGTATCATACCGGACAGGAAGAACATCCTGGACACGGAGAACGGGATCATACAGAAAGATCTGGTCCTTGACGGAACGGCGTCCTCCGCATGGGTTCCGGACGAAGAAACTCTCCGTGAGCTTTACTGCATCGTACGCGAAAACGGTCTTGCTTCGATCACGCGGACGATGACCTCTTCATCGCTCACGACGGACGGCACCGCGATCGGTGTCGATCCGAATACATATTACGAGATATCGTTCGTGATGAACGGCGAAAGGCACACGGTGATCGGAGACGCCACAGCCGAATGTTATATCCAGCAGGACGAAGAAGCGCGGCGCTTCATGGACGCAGTGAGGGAGATCAGGCAGATCATGAAAAAGCTTCCGGAATGGTCTTCCCTGCCGGAAGCGAACGGTGCGTATCAATGACACCTCCTTCGCCTGTGCGGGCTTCACTTCGTTCAGTACTCCGCCGGCCTTTTCCTCAGACGCAGTTTCCATGAGGAATGCCAACAGACCATGATGCTCCAGAAAAAATAATGCAACCCCAAACAACCCCAAAAATATAAAACTATCAGGAAAGGTTTTAAAATTGGAAACAGTTTATCAAGTCATTTGTCTAGTATTCATAGCAGCCGCAGCCATTTTCTTCATTACCAAGAACAAAAAATCAGAGACCGGAGCATCGACGTTACAGGTGATCATGGCCGTGTTCCAGCTCGTTCTGTGCGGCGGATTCTTCGCCCTCTGCATATCGGATGTATTAGACATAGGAGTGAATTTCTCGTATGAACGTCTGGTGCTTGACTTTTTCTATGCTGCAGCATTTCTTGCGATCAGCATATATACGCTAGCCACAAAGCACAAGGAAGACAGCAGGTACTTCAAGGGGATCATTTGGACGTTCATCGCCCTTATAGCGGTCCAGTGCTTCGTCTTCCCCTACGGA
>CACZSC010000021.1 GCA_902783755.1 uncultured Ruminococcus sp.
ATGCCGGCAGTCTCTCCGAACTCCGCAAGTCTTTCCTGTGTCTCTCCGTCATATCCGGAGATCCTTGCAGCTATACCGCAGGCGTATGCGAAAACGGACGCCGTCTTTTTCCTTATGGATTCCATATAGATCTCTTCGGACAGGTCCGTGTTCCACTGGTTCCAGTCCTGGATCATCTCTCCGTCGCAGACAGTCTGCGTAACCTTCATCAGTTCCGCGGCGACGTCGCCGAAGCCCCTGCTGCAAAGGCAGGAATACGCTGTCACCATAAGGTAGTTCCCTGCGCAAAGCGCGGTCTGCTTGCCGTATTTTGCCTGTATGCTCGGGACTCCGCGCCTCATCTCGGCCCCGTCGATTATGTCATCGAGCAGAAGTGATGCCACATGCAGCATCTCGCCTGCGGCCGCTCCCCAGAGGATCTTCTCCCGGCTGCCCTGCGGGCAGTCCCCGGCGGCCATCAGGATCATGAGGGGCCTTATCATCTTTCCGGCGCTTCCCGTTGCCTCAAGAAGGACCGACTTCATGTTTTCGTGGGCTTCGGACTCCTTTATTGCCAGAGCGATCCGTTCCCTGATGCCGTCGATCTCTTCCTTCTTCCAGGAAAGCACCTCCTGTAGTGTTCTGAATGTTTTCATGTTTATCACCCCGCAGCTTCCCTGTCAGCCGACCAGCATGGCTGCGCTGTACGCGAGTCCCACAAGGGAAACCAGTGTCGTTGCTCCGGTCATTACACCGTCACGCTCCTCCGGGCCCAGCTGTCTTCTGAACTGCCTTATGACGAGATGGACGAAGGCAAAGGACGCGAGGCAGTATACCATCACGGGTACCCACCGCCCCTGGACCGACAGTATCACCGCGGGACTGATGACCCAGAGGATCAGCAGTATCCTGTAAAGGGTGTCTGTTTTCTTCTGTCCGATCAGACAGGCAAGAGTCTTTCTTCCCGCAGGAAGGTCCCTCGCAATATCGCAGCCGTTGTTGGAGAACATGTTCACGGACATGCCCATGATCGGAGGTATGGCCTGAACGAGAACGAAAAAGTCAAGTCTTCCCGTCTGCATGTATACGCCCGCGAGAGGTATCAGTCCTCCCATTACAAAACCGCAGAACAGCTCCCCCAGGGGGAGATACGAGATCGGATACGGACCGAATGCGTAGCACATGAGCACTACCGCGCCGATCGCGCCTATCACGAGCGGCACCGCGCCACGGACGATCACCACATATACCGCAGGAATGAGGGCGATGAAAAGGAACGCGAACCCGCATATAAGGGCGGTCTTCGGCTTCATGCCGTATACTATGACAGCGTCCTGGGCGTCGGGGGAATTATCCAGCGTGTCCGTTCCCTTTACGAAATCGGCGAAATCGTCAAAAGCATTGACCGCCGACTGCATGAAGACGACTATGACGAAAAGGCATATCACCATGACCGGATCCAGATATCCCTGGATGCGGTAGCTTATAGCCAGAGAGATCACCGCAGGAGTTACGGAACCGGTCCAGGTCTGAGGCGCCGCAAGGTTTATTATGTCCTTCAGTCCCGTTCTGTGACGGGCTGCGCTTTTTCTGCTGTCCATGTTTTCTTATTTCTCCAATCCTTCAGTGAGTATCTCCGAAAGTCTGCTGCAGGGCCGCCAGCTTTACGACCGTCCCCTCCGCTGTCCTGACCGCATCCCCCTCCGGGGCCTCATACCCGTCCGGGAAGAAAGCAAATATGTCTTCTTTGCCATCATCCCTGCCGGATATCTCAAGTCTGTCCCCGGTCCATCTGCTGCCGTGAAGGTTCTGACCGAGGAAGACGTTCCCCGTGGAATACAGGAACGACGGCTCGGCCGGAGCCTTCCTGACCATATACAGGGACGCACTGTGGGGCAGCATCAGCCCGGTATCTATCACGTCTGCCTCTCCGAGATATCTTCCTTCCCAGCAGTCGAATATCATCGCCGGGCCTTCAAAACCTATCTTTGACACAGGGAAACTCATCTCCCCGTACTCATCGCCGTAATGGAAAAGCGCAATGAAACACGTTCCCGGGACAGGTTCGGCCGCGACGGCCGACGGTCTGTTCTCAAAAAAGTCCACAGGCCTTCCTGCAGCCCCGAGCGGCGGAAGCTGCTTCAGAAACAGGTCTCTTCTGGCCGGGCTCAGGTCATCCAGCTCTTCGTTGACGAGGGTGACGCCCCCGGACATGGCCACGGCTGTTGCCCAGAGCCTCGCCTCGGAATATGTGCAGTCAAATCCGTCCCCGACGTCATGATCCCGGACCACGATCCCGTCCGCATCGTTCATCGCGCCGGATCCGTTGTAGAAATACCTGTGGAACACAGTGCCAGCAGCATCCTGCATGATTGTCCAGCTGCTCGGGTATTCCTTCTTCTTTCCCCATATTATATCGCAGGCCACGCGCCTGCAGTCGCAGATCCCGGCCGTGGCGAGCATGGGGGCACCGCAGGAGAGGAGCACCGTATCCTCCCCGACCGCCCGCCGGATGGTGCTGAGGGCGCGCCTGAACACCGCCATGCAGTAGTCGCTCTTGTATGTGAATATCCCTTCGGCTGTTTCGCCGTGGTTCCCTATCGCGCCGTAAAGAAAATCCAGTTTTATGTAATCGCAGCGGTATTCTTCCTTGATCCTTCTGAAAAGCGCGTACAGATACCCAAGATACTCCGGATCGTCCAGTTCAAAAGCGTATATTCCTTCTATGAATCTATGATCCTGGCGCGCCATCCCCCTGAGACGGTCATAGGCGGCCGATTCCTCCGCGAGCATGAATGGCGCCAGCCAGAGCCCGAATCTCATGCCGAGCGAATGCACCGCATCGGATATGTATCCTATACCGTGCGGGAACTTGACCGGATCCGGCTGCCAGTCGCCGCAGAATGAGCCGGACAGCTGCCAGCCATCGTCTATCTGGACAAGGTTCGCGTGTTCAGGCAGGTGTTTATGCATCTGCTCCGCGTTGTAGAGGATCTTCTCCTCGTTCACTTCCCCGTAGTATCTGGACCAGGAGCAGAATCCGACGGGGATCTCCGCAGGCTCCCTCGCTCCGTTCTCAAGACGGATCGCGGATGACAGGCGCTCAAGAAATGCCTCGGCCGGCTCCTCCGAACAGATCATGAACTTTTCCAGATCATAGTTCTCCCCTGGCACCAGCTCCCTGTCCTCCATATAGTACGCGACAGTGATGCCGCGTCTGTCGAGAACGAGCCATGAAAAAAACCTGACCGACGTGACGAAACCGATCCCGCAGGTCTTCTCCGAATTCCCGTCTTCCCAAGCCTTTGCAAGGACCAGAGATCCGCTCCTGACGCTGCCGGATGCCGACAGCCTGTCTGTTTTTGTGCATTCGTTCGTTATGTACGCGTCGGCATAGCATATCTTCTCCGCGTCCGGATCGGTGAAAGGAAAAAAGAGCTTCACGTACCTCAGCCGGTCGGGAAAAGCCGAGACCAGCCGGGGCGCAAAGATCCCGCCGCGCTCTGTCAGGGAGAACTCCGTCCTCCCGTCAGATGCCTTTCCCTCTTCAACGGGAATCTCCCTTTCGGCAGTCTTCCCGTCCGCCGACACATATTCGATTCTGAGAACGGGATGACATCTCATCAAAAGTTCCTTCAGCATAAGGATTATTTCCCTGCCCCTCTTGCCTCAGGCCTCGTCGCCTTGTACAGTTCGAAAAGCGACATGCCCGCGCATATGAGCACAAAGATACCGGCTGCGGCCGCGATGATTTTCCCGAATGTCTTCACAGTTTTTTCCTCCGTCTGACGTATATTTCCTTCATTTATATATATTAGCATTTTGCCGGGCCTTCCGCAACACATTATCCGCTATTTTCCCGTCATCCTGACCCGTATGGATACATCTTCCGTACTCAGCCGGGCGGATCTGGACAGCACGGGCTTGACAACAGACGAAAATGGCTGTATAAGATATTCAGATATTTTGATCAAGGGGATGACAACATCATGAAAACAAAAAGAGTTATAGCCTGTATCGGCGACAGCATTACATTCGGAGCCGGTGTCGAGTATACCAGAGAGAAAGACGCCTGGCCGTTCGTTCTCGGCAGGCTTATGCCTGCCGGCACTGAAGTTCTCAACTTCGGCCTTAACGCGGCGACCATGCAGGACGCGGGGGATTTCCCATACTGTGCACAGCCTGTCTGCAAAGAAGCTCTGGGCAGCGGCGCCGACACGTTCCTTCTCATGCTGGGCACCAATGACACCAAATACCACAACTGGAATGCCGAAAGATATATGCATGACTACAGAAACTTTGCGGACCGTATCCTCGCTCTGCCGTCAACGAAAAAGCTGGTGCTTATGGTCCCTCCTAAAGTCTTCTCGCCCGCGAACGAGTACAGCGGGATCAGCAACCCGCTGATCCATGACGTCATCCGTCCGTGGCTTATCGGACTTGGAACGGAAAAGGGCCTGGGCGTTTTCGATGCATATGGACTGACGGAAAACCATCCCGAGTATTTCGATGATCTCCTCCACCCTAACATTCAGGGTAACTTTGTCATTGCTGAAGCCCTGTCAAAATCACCCGTGCTGTAACCGATCTGAACTGAGTTTTACTCTGTCGCGCGAAGAGCTGACTGGTATGATACCCGTCAGCTCTTTTTTGCTCTTCTGCCGCTTTTCTGAACATCAAGTGAAGATCATCCGGATGGACCCAATGACCGGATGCCGCACCCGCAGCAGGCGAGATTGCGATGACCTAAGAAACAACTTATCAGAACTCCTGAAAAAACATAATACAGATTGCTGCCAGTCTAAAGAAA
>CACZSC010000022.1 GCA_902783755.1 uncultured Ruminococcus sp.
AGGAAGCAGGGAGAAGCCTAAAATAGCTTCAATAAGGAAGCAATTCCTCCCCCACCTGTAGAGGAAGGGGTGTCCTTGCTGTTTTTTTCGATGAAAAAGACATATAAGATAGAAGTGGATTGCGCAGCCTGCGCAGACAAGATGGAACAGGCCGCGGCGAAGACTCCGGGAGTCCGGGAAGCCGTGGTGAACTTCATGGCCCTGAAGATGAAGATAGATTTCGAGGACGGCGCTGATACGGATCTCGTGATGCAGCAGGTCAGGAAAAACTGCAAAAAGGTCGAAAGCGACTGCGAGATATATCTCTGACCGGAGGAAGGCGATCCCGTGAGCAAGAAACAGAAGATCAACCTTATACGCATCCTCGTCACGGCGGCGATGCTGGTGCTCCTGCACTTTCTCCCTCTCCCCGGCGCCGTGAAGATCGCGCTGTACATACTGACATATCTGATAATAGGATACGACATACTGATCAAGGCCTTCAGAGGTATACTGAACCGGCAGCCTCTCGACGAGAACCTGCTCATGACCGTGGCCACGGCGGGAGCAATAGCCCTCGCTGTATGCAGGGGAAGCGACGACTATGTCGAGGCGGTAGCGGTGATGCTCTTCTACCAAATCGGCGAGCTGTTCCAGAGCTATGCCGTGGGAAAGAGCCGCAGGAGCATATCCGAGCTCATGGACATAGTCCCGGACCATGCCAACATAGAATCGGATAACGGACAGCTCGAGGAAGTGGATCCCGATGAAGTCGAAGTCGGAACGGTGATCGTGATCCGTCCAGGGGAAAGAGTACCCATCGACGGAGTAGTCCTTTCAGGCTCGTCCTCACTGAACACGTCCGCCCTGACGGGAGAATCTGTCCCCCGTGACGTTTCCGAGGGGGACGAGGTCATAAGCGGGTGCATAAACCTCAGCGGACTGCTCAGAGCGAGGACCACGAAGGAGTTCGGTGAATCAACGGCTTCCAAGGTAATGGAGCTCATCGAGGACGCAGGCTCGAGGAAATCCCGTTCCGAGAACTTCATAACCAGGTTCTCGCGGATATACACGCCCGCGGTCGTCATCTCGGCTCTGCTCCTTGCAGTGCTCCCGCCGCTTGTCATGCTCATGGCGGGGCAGTCTCCGGACTGGGAGACCTGGATATACAGGGCCCTGACGTTCCTGGTCATAAGCTGCCCCTGCGCTCTCGTGGTCAGCATACCGCTTTCCTTCTTTGCGGGCATCGGTGCAGCCAGCCGCAGCGGCGTGCTGGTCAAGGGATCCAACTATCTTGAGATCCTGTCGGAAACGAAGACCGTAGTGTTCGACAAGACCGGCACCCTTACGAAGGGCGTTTTCGAGGTCACGGCGGTCCATCCCGAGATGATGTGTCAGGATTCCCTGCTCCATCTGGCCGCGCACGTGGAAAGGTATTCGAAACATCCCATCGCGGCATCCCTGAGGGAGGCATATCCGAATGAATCGGATGAATGCTCTGTCGAGGATCCGGAGGAGATAGCCGGAGAGGGCATCATCGCCCGCGTCAACGGCGACAGTGTGGCTGTCGGAAATCCGAAACTCATGGGCCGTGTCGGCGCGATGTGGCATGAATGCCACAAGGACGGTACCGTCATACATGTTGCCGTGAACGGCTGTTACGCCGGACATATCGTTATATCCGATGTCGTCAAATCCACCGCCGCAGAGACTGTTGAGGACCTCAGGAAAGGCGGAGTGACAAGGACTGTCATGCTGACGGGCGACACCGGCTCAGTTGCCCGGGCAGTGGCTGATGAGCTCGGGGTGGATGAAGTCTACAGCGATCTCCTCCCCCGGGACAAGGTGGCAAAGGTGGAAGAGCTCATCAGTGAAAAGACGTCGGAAAAGCAGCGGCTCGCCTTCGTGGGAGACGGTATCAACGACGCCCCTGCCCTTTCCAGAGCCGATATAGGCATCGCCATGGGAGCCCTGGGGTCGGACGCCGCCATCGAGGCCGCGGACGTGGTCCTGATGGATGACGATCCTCTGAAGATCCCGGCAGCGGTGAGGATATCCAGAAAATGCCTGCGCATCGTGAAGGAGAACATCTGGTTCGCCCTGATCGTGAAGTTCTCGTGCCTGATCCTGGGCGCTTTCGGCGTCGCCAACATGTGGGTAGCGGTATTCGCCGACGTGGGCGTGATGGTACTGGCGGTCCTCAACGCCATAAGGTGCATGTTCGCAAAATAGGCTTCAGTGAAGAAAACACAGGTCCCCGGATGCGCATTCACGTATCCGGGGACTATTCCTTATTGACTTTTTCACGGCATTGGTACAATATATATTAGAGCAGCGCCTGCAGCTCGTCCGCGATCTCGGAGACCGGCCTCACCGCCCCGTCCCTGTCGGGATATATCCTTATGGCGTCCTTATACCTTCTGAACCATATGAGCTGCCTCTTGACATAGTGCCTGGTGGCAAGCTTGATGTTCTCCGTCACCGTTTCGAGAGAGATCTCGCCCCTGAAGTAGGGGATGAATTCCTTGTATCCGATGGCCTGCATGGCGGTCCGGCTTATGTCCGGATGCCTTTCGAAAAGGTTCCTGACCTCATCTTCAAGGCCCTGCTCCATCATGAGCTCTACTCTCCTGTCGGTCCTTGAGTACAGGAGCGACCTGTCACAAAACTCAAGGATCACCATGGTGTCCTCATAGGGCGTCTCGCCGGAGATCTGAAGGGCGTCCAGCTCCGTTTTCGTGATACCGGAGACCCTGAATATCTCGATTGCCCTGACGACCCTCTTCACATTGTTCGGGTGTATCCCCTCAGCCGCCTGCGGGTCTATTTCCCGCAGCATCCCGTGCAGGGCTTCGTTGCCGTTTACAGCGGCATAATCATAGAGCTCGCGGCGCAGTTTTTCATCCGAGGCGTACTGCTCGAATCCCGAGATCTTCATGATGGAATCGTGGTACAGCCCGGTGCCGCCGCATATCACCGGCAAATCTCCCTGACGGCTGATCTCCCTGATGGCGTCCCTCGCCATATCGGCATATTCCGCCGCAGAGAATTCCTCTTCCGGCTCCTTCACGCCTATCAGGTGATGCGCTATCCCCCGGGCCTCCTCTTCTGTGACCTTCGCCGTGCCGATGTCCATTTCCCTGTAAAGTTGCATGGAATCGCAGGATATGACCTGCCCTCCGAGCCTCAGCGCCATCTCCACGGCGAGAGCCGTCTTGCCCGAGGCCGTGGGTCCCAGTATTGATAGAGTTTTGATCTTTTCCAAATCCGTTCTCCAGAAACTGAAAAAATATATATGGTGATTTTATGACAAAAACCAACGCCCTTCGGCTCCTCGATACCGCCGGCATCAGCTATGACACCGCGGAATATGAATATGACGAAAACGACCTTTCCGGGTCCCATCTCGCGAAACAGCTGGGCCTTGATCCCGACTGCGTCTTCAAGACACTGGTCTGCGTTGACGAACGGGGCGAGCACAAGGTGTTCTGCATCCCCGTGGAATTCGAGCTGGATCTCAAGAAATGCGCCGTGGTGTGCGGCTCGAAACGCGTGGAGATGATCCACGTCAAGGAGCTCCTGCCGCTTACGGGATATATGAGGGGAGGATGCTCGCCTCTCGGGATGAAGAAGAAATTCCCCACCTTCATAGACGAGACCGCCCTTCTGAATGAGAAAGTATACGTCAGCGCCGGAAGAAGAGGGCTTCAGATGATCCTCTCGCCCGGGGATCTGGCGGCGGTTGCAGAAGCGGAGTTCGCCGATCTCACGAAGTGAGGACCTTCTCGTAGGCGACTCGCGGATCACCGTTCGCCAGATGTATCCTGCCGCACAGGGAGAAACCGTACTTTTCGAGAGCATGTCTCATGGCAAGATTCCCCTCGTGGGTGTCGATCCTCACGGAGCCGAGCCCGTCTCTCCGGGCCAGTTCCTCCGCAAATCCGAATATGGCCTTCGAAAGGCCCTGCCCTCTCGCGGCGTCGGATACCGCCACACGGTGGATCGCAAGATACCTGCCGTCCGGGCCCGTGAGCCAGTTCCCGCCGTAAATGACGTCATACGTGGGCTCCCCGTCGTCTATGACGGCAAAGAGGGCGCATATCTCTCCGCCGCATCTCAGGGAGTATGACCTGCCGAGGCTGACATCCCCGGCTATTACATGCTCCTCGGGATAACCGTTCTGCCACTGGTCTATGCCGAACCTTGCGATGGCGCGGCGGGCTTCCGAGTATATGCGCATCATCGCCGGAACATCGCCGGCCGTGTTCTTTATGATCTCCGTCTGCACCGTATCCTGCCGCTCCTTTCCCGGTCTTTGTATAATTATACTCTACACGGTAAAAATCGGCAAGTCGCGCATTATCTGTGAAAAAAGTGCCGGAAAACGCCGAAAACCCGCGAAAAAGTGTTTTTTCGCGGTATTGACATTCAAAACAAGTACTATTATAATACTCACGTAAACCGCCGAGAGATCGGATGAAAATGAACTCAAATAAGGAGTGATGATAGAAGATGTTTGAAAAGGTAAAAGAACTGCTTGTTGAAGAGCTTGATATCAACGCTGATGATATAACCCCCGAAGCAGAGCTCGTTAACGACCTTGGGATCAATTCCCTTGAGCTTGCAGACCTGGTACTTCAGTGCGAAGACAAGTTCGATATCGAAATAACTGATGAAGTCATTAACGGCTTTGTGACCGTGGAGGACCTGGTTACGGCGCTTTCCAAGATCACAGGCGAAGAAGAGTAAGAAAATGAGCGCGTCGGTATATCGGCGCGCTTTTCTCATACAGGGAGAAACAAAATGCCAGAAAAGATCGATATACGCGGAGTGAAGTTCGACAGCGTATCTCTGGATACGGCGGTGGACACCCTTGTGTCAGCCGCGGAAAACGGGAACCAGACCGCAGTCTTCACCCCCAATTCGGAGATCGTCCAGCAGTGCATCGAGCACAATGAGCTGTACGAGATCATAAACTCGGCGGAGCTGGTGGTCCCGGACGGAGTAGGCGTCATAAAAGCCGGCAGGATCCTCGGCACGCCCTTCGAGCATGGGAAGGTGGCCGGTATTGAAGTAGGGGAGCAGCTCATAGCGCGGCTTGCGGATACCGACCATACCGTTTACCTTCTGGGCGGGAAGCCGGGGATAGCGGAACAGGCGGCGGAAAAGCTCTCGGAAAAGTATCCGGGCATAAAGTTCGCGGGCTGCCACGACGGCTATTTCAACAAGACCGGCGAGGAGAACGATGCGGTGATAGAGGCCGTCAACCAGAGCGGAGCCGAAATTCTGTTCGTTTGCCTCGGGGCTCCGGCCCAGGAAAAATGGATATACGAGAACCGGTCAAGGCTCCCGGGTATAAAGGTCATGCTGGGACTGGGAGGCTCCCTGGACGGGTATTCGGGGAACGTGAAAAGAGCGCCGAAGATCTTCATAAACCTGGGTCTGGAGTGGTTCTACAGGCTGCTCAAGGAACCGAAGAGGATCGGAAGGATGATGAAACTCCCGAAATTCTATTTTGGCACACGGCAGTACAAGCGGAGGAGCAAAAAGTCCTCAGGAAAATAAGTCACAAACATGGCGCGGCAGAGGCCGCGCCTGTTCTTTTTTTTATTGACTACGGTGGACAGAAAATATATAATATGAGCCGGGGAAACATTCATACTTTTACGGAAAGAAAAGGTCAAAATGCCGAACATCAAGATAGGCTGGTCCGAAGTGGACATCACTCCGGAAAAAGGCGTGAAAATAGGGCTCTACGGTCAGTTCTTCGAAAGAGTGACCGATGAGGTGGAAAGCAGGATAACCGTCACCGCGCTGGCTCTGGACAGCGGGGACGACAGGGCGGTCATCGTCTCCTGCGATCTCGTCGGGATAGGAAGCAACCTTCACAGAATGGTATGCGACGCCGTCGC
>CACZSC010000023.1 GCA_902783755.1 uncultured Ruminococcus sp.
GCCGCCGATCTCGGTCCTGGCCATAATAGGATGGGCCATAGTCGCTGTGGGAGTCATCATGCTCATACTGGGCATCAAGGACATCACGTTTGCCGCGATTATCACCATAATTGTCGGTGTTGCGGTAGCCATACTCGGTACGGGCGGCAAATCGAACGACACCGACATAGAATTCAATATCTCCGAGAGGACAAAGGATCTTCAGGAGCAGGCCGAGAAGAAATTCGAAGTGTTCGAAAAGAACTTCCTCAGGATGCTGAAGCCAATGAACATCCGCGGGTACGATTTCGAAGCAACGGAAGAGCCTCTGTATTACAAGAAGGGAAACGACGGCGTCAACAGGACCAACTATTTCTGCGGATGCAACGTCATATTCACAAGCGAGAAGATCTACGTCTACCGCAGGAGATTCTCCCTCATAGACGAGTCGATAGATGAGACCGTGGCCGAGTCCTTCTTCTTCAACGATCTGAAGGACGCAACCATCGAAGAGAAGACCTTCAACTATGACAAGGGCAGAAAGCCCGTCTCCGTAAAATACTACGTGTTCAGCATCAACAAGATGGAAGGTGAGCCTGCTCTCAGGATGTGCGTCGACTACGGCGCCGACATCGACACCTACACCGACCAGATCTCCCGTGCCATCGTGACAAGGAAGAAGGAGCTCGCGAAACGCGCTGCGGAAGCAGCCGAGAGGCGTGCCGCGTTCAGGGCTAAACTGGCCGAGGACGCCGCCGCGGATGAGCAGAACGCCACCGGCGCTGACGTGCCGGAAGAACCCGCGGAACCCGAAGCTGCCGTGGAACCCGCAGAAGCGGAGGAGACCGTTCCGGCCGAGGATCACGTTCCGGCTGAAGAAGAGAAGACTGAAGAGGCTGAATAACATCGCGCCACAAATCACAGGGCTGCGGCAATCATGCTGCAGCCCTTATGTTATATGTAGAGCCTGACGGCGGCGCCGTCCGGCCATCTGTCGGCTTCGACGACGTTCATGCCGTCCGCCGTCATTTCAGAGATGTCTGCAGTGTAAGGCCTCAGAGCCAGCACGCCGGTCTCCCTGCCGTTCACGAGCACCCGGGTGAATCCCCGTATCTTTTCGGCCGAAAATACCGCTTTGGAGAATCCATGATCCGCCGTAAAGTTGTTTTTTGCCGGACTTACGGCTTCAGACGAGACCAGACCGGGACCGCGAGCCTCCTCTCCCGTCACAGGCAGCGCCCCCGGATCGAACCCCAGTACCGCACACCCGCCTGAAGGTATGTTCACGGTGTACGTGAATCCGCTGTCAGCCATGCTGCAGACGGCATCCCTGATATCACCTGTCACGGGATCCAGCCATTTTCCCCTCCCGTTGTTCTCCGTAACGTAACTTCCCGGCACCGGCACGTCGCCGGTGTTTATGAATATGACGAATTCGCAGCCGCTCTTTCTGTAGCGGACCGTATACGGGGACGTTCCACCGGACGGCCTGAAACCGCAGGACCCGGCACCGGCAAGCACGGTCCCGGCAAAAGCGCTGTTCCGGTGGCACGTGCCTCCCTCCGAAATGAATCCGCCCAGCTTTGACAGTATCCTGCTGTCGATCCTCATACCGTTATCAACGAGGACCGTTGAGTATTCGTACCGGTCTATATGTATCTCATCCCCGTGGACATGAGCTTTTTCCATGAAGTCTTCAGCCGTCAGGTAGTTGAACGCGTATCCCGCCTTCATGAGCTCATCCGCCTGTCTCAACGGGACATTTCCGGATGAGCACAGCACCGCCGCTTCCGGCATATCGGTGCCCGACGTCGCGAGCCAGGACATGCGCTTCATGAACGAGGATAGGATGCGGATATCCTCTTCCCTCTCGCCTTCAAACAGATCCGCTGAAGGATCGGACAGATTGTCGAGGACAAGGAGGTTGCACCCGGCTCTCACCGCCGTGTAAACGTCTTTCTGGATATCCCACAGATCCTGCGACGGATCCGTGAACCCGCAGCATCTCGGCAGCCCCCTGTGTCTCGCGCAGTCTGCCGTCAGCTTTGCTCCGTGGAGGTCCGAAAGGACGGCTCCGGGAGCGCTGAGATGACCGGTGATGTCCGTGTTGTACGGGTCGGCGGGATCGGCGAAAAGCAGTACCTTCCGGCTGTCGCACCATTCCCTGACGGGATCAAGGGTATGTTCCGCGTAGCACCTGCACAGGATCTTCCTCATGAGATGCTCCGCTTCCCTTCTCACTTTCTTTACCAGGGGCTCCTCCACGAGGGAAAGCAGCATTTCGAGGTCCCCGCCTTCCGAGAGAAACTCTTCGCAGATGTTGCCGTTCCAGGGCACGAGCCCGTCATCCCGCGGGAAACTGCAGTCGGAGCCTATCCTTCTGAACATGAATCCGATGACCGTGTTCCCGAAATGCTTTCCGCAGTTTTCGGAATACTTCTCGAGTATCCCGGAGATCACCGCCCCGGCATAACCTCCGTCGAACCTGTCCGGCGTTCCCGGCGTGTTCACATACCCGATTTCATAGGCTTCCAGCCCTTCACCGGCGCAGGCCGATACCCCGGATGTCTTCCCTTTTTCCATCTTCCTGAAGATCCGGAAAGCTGGAGATGCTTCCGGATCCCCCTGCCCGCACAGCCAGCCCATTCCGGGGCAGCCGGACGCGGCCGGTCCGGTATCTGCCTCTATTATGACTGACATGCCCCTGTTGCCGGCTTTTTCGAGGAGCCGGTCAAGAAGGCTGAAATACGTCCCGTCGAGGACGCCTCCGTACCTTATGACGACCCCTCCGATCCCGGCCCTGTACAGCCGGTTCAGCCTCTTCGAGAGCAGATCGGGCTCTTCGTCCCCGCGTATATTGAAAACAGCGAAGGGCGAGCAGGCGGCGCCCGGCTCCCTCCACATGTCGCAGAACAGATCGAACATATATGCGCCTCCGATTTTTCTTCACAGCGAAATATATCACAATCCGGCTCACATGGCAAGTACGGCCGGCTTTTTCACCCGCTTTTCACATGCTTTTCATCCGCTTTTCATCGTTCGCCACTTGAAAAAAACGCTCCGTTGTGGTAACATATCTCCGTTGTGAAAGAATGAAAACGAATGATATATACAGCTCCGGGATCAGCCGGAAAAGGGAGTATCAAATGAAAAGACTATTACCGCTCTTACTGTGCCTCGTCCTTCTCTCGGGGATCATGGTATCATGCCAGAGCAAACCGGCCGGGTTCTACGACTACGATCTGAACGATTACATAGACCTCGGCGAATACAAGGGACTCGAAGCAGTCGCAGCCACCTACGATGTGGACGAGGACGCTGCGATACAGCTCCAGATACAGGCTTCCCTGTACCAGTACTCGAAGAAAGTAGAAGTGGACAGGGAGTCACAGCTTGGCGACGTGGTCTACATCGATTCCATAGGAAGGATCGACGGGGTGATCTACGGCGGAACTTCCGCCACCAACCATCCTGTCACCATCGGCGGAGGAGAGGTCGGAGAGGAATTCGAGAACCGGCTCATCGGTCACAAGAAGGGAGACAAGTTCTCCTTCGAGATCACCGTCCCCGATTCCCAGGCCGAGCTTGAAGCCCTCCGCGGCAAGACCGTGCATTACGATATAACCATCAATTCCGTCAACGCCCAGGAGCCTCCACTGTATACGGACGAGTTCGTAAAGGCATATCTCGGATATGACTCGACCGAAGCCTACGAGGAACACCTGAAGGAAGAGATGAGGAAAAACTACAGCAGTACCTTCTACACGACCGTGCTCGCCCAGATCTGGACCAAGGTATGCGACAGCACCACTGTGAAGAAATACCCTCAGGCCGAAGTCAAGGCGAAATACGACTCCATCCTCTCGTCCATGAAGAACTTCTACGAGAGCGCTTCCCTCACCATGTCCCAGTTCGCGCTGGCATACTACAACATGACGGAGGAGGAGCTCCTCGAGAGCATCCGCGAGGAAGCGGAGACAACGGTCAAAGAGGACATGATCAGCCACGAGATCGCAAAGCGTGAAGGCATCACCGTGACTGAAGAGGATTACGCCGAGAGAGCCCCCCTGTTCGCTAAGAGATATGCCATCGACAGCGTGGAAGCCCTCGAAGCGAAATACGGTAAGGACAAGATAATGGACGCGATCCTCATGGAAAAGGCCCAGGAGAAAGTCGCGGACCTGGCGAACGTGACATATACGGCGTCCGAGAACATAACCGTAAAGGACAGTTCGGGAACGGATGAATGATATTAAAAAAGCAGATGCGTGATCATCTGCTTTTTTCAGACAACGGAGGAAGACATTGAGAAACATCAGCTTCAGAAACGTGGAACTCAAAGACGGGTTCTGGAAAAACAGATGGGATATAAACAGGAACACCACCCTGGAATGCGTATATGACAGATTCAGGGAGACCGGACGGATAGACGCCTTCAGGTGCGACTACGACAGAGAGACCGGTGAGGGCACCAGAGCCCATTATTTCTGGGACTCCGACGTGGCGAAGTGGATCGAAGCCGCGGCATACTGTCTTGAAAAAGGGCCCTCAAAGGATCTCGAGGACAGGATAGACTGGCTGGTGGATCAGATAGAGGAGCATGCGGATCCCGACGGATATTTCAACATATACTTTCTGACCGTGGAACCTGAAAACCGTTTCACGGACAGGATGAAGCACGAGCTCTACTGCGCAGGCCATCTGATGGAAGCGGCAGTGGCATACAAAAAAGCCACGGGAAAGGACAAGTTCCTGCGGCTGATGGAAAAATACGCCGACTATATCTACAGGCGTTTCGTGGAAGAGAAGTCCACGGGATTCCTCACTCCCGGCCACGAGGAGATAGAGCTGGCCCTGGTAAAGATGTACGAGGAGACCGGACGGGAGAAGTATCTGGATCTGGCCAGGTTCTTCATAAACACGAGAGGCACCGAGGATCTGAAGGAATACAGGCACTATACCCAGAGCCATGTCCCCGTCAGGGAGTTCACGGAAGCCGGCGGTCACGCCGTCCGGGCCGTATATCTGTACTCCGCCATGGCGGATCTTGCGAGGATAGACTCCGATGAGGGACTGAAGGAAGCATGCCTCAGGCTGTACCGCAGCATAACGGAAGAGAAAATGTACGTGACCGGCGGCATAGGCTCCAACTCCAA